>JACREV010000002.1 GCA_016218095.1 Deltaproteobacteria bacterium
ATCTACAAAACAGGCTCTTAGGCCAAAGGGTGCGCTCAGGTTCATCTTCCCCGTATTACCCCGGCGTCCCAGGGTAACTTTTACCAGTAGCGGCCTTGAAATCCACTGGTTCTAATATACAAGGGTGCGCTGTGCGCACCAAAATAGGTTTGTTCAACTCTGTCAAAGATACCCTAACCCGCCCCCGAAATGCAACAAGGGGTTAGCTTTCGCTAACCCCTTGTCATTAATATGGCTGGGGGATCAGGATTCAAGACCTATTTTGAAACTATAATATGCCGGATTCTTTTGGTTTGAATTGGGGTCATTCAGACGAGAAGACTAATTCCGTAACAGTCACGGGCTGATAAAATAACCTCTTGTGCTGCCGTCTGGTTCGATGCGCCATACCTTGTCACCTTCGCGCCTGAGGGTTTCGCCGTTTACTATGTTTATGCCACGGAGCAGGCTTTTTAGCCTATACTGAGTTGCGTGGTCCAGGACAGAGACATGCTTGAAATCCGTTTTTGTTTGCCAGGGGAAGGATGAAGAACTCTTTTTCCCCGGCGAATTCCAATGTGCCTCCGGGTCGGTCTTTCCGTCGGGCGATTTGATCGTATAATGGACATGCTGGGCGTATTCGTTGGGGCCTTTCGGTCCCCTTCCGCCCATGGTGCCGATTTTTTGCCCGGCAATAATCCTGTCTTTTTCTTTTACATCAATCTTATCCAGATGCATTATTTGGTGCTTGAACCCATTCTCGTCACTAATTTCAATCATGCCCCACTCCGGTTTTTTGTATGTGACAGTGCCGGAGACAGGGGAGTGGACAGATGGATGCTCCTTATTTATGCCGTTCTGCCCAACAGGGCTGCCCGACTCGTGCTGATAATTTATATCTATCCCGCCGTGGTTTTCACGGCCACTGCGAGGGGCGTGGAAGTCCTGCCGTATGCCGTCCGAACCGGTGGTAATATCGGGCTTATATTTTTTTCCGTTTCTATATTGTGGAGGTAAAATAGTATTCATAACGTCATGGAATGACAAAATGTCTCTCCTAATTAATTCGACTGGTTACGGTCACGGTGTCGAAAACCTTTTTCCATCCTGAAGGACTGTGTTTTAATACCTCTATTCTCTTTCCATCCGGGCTGTATCCCTCATAGTCGATCTCTGCATTGTACTCGTATGAGAAGCTTACGCTTTCCTGTACAATAAGCTCGTACACACCGTCCCCGTCCAGGTCTATAATCCCGCCGAGACTGAAGGCAGGTAAAGATTCCATCCCTGCCAAGACCTTTTCAGCCTTCCCTGAATCCCACAGGACAAAAAGCAGTTCGATAGAGTAGAGCCCGGAATCGTTTAGATTGATTGGATCCTTATCGTCAACATATCTATATGAAAAAGAATAATTTCCTATAAGCTCTTTTTTTCCGTTGCCGTCGAGGTCGATCGCCGTGAGGAAGTCAAGGCTGCTGCGTGATTCGGCGATGATCTTACGTTTTTCTTTAACTAAAATCTTTGCTATTATGCCTTTGGCGTAAGAACTGTATCTTTTCCTCACCGCGTCTTTGGCCCTTTTAGCGTCCTCTTCGGTTACCTTGAATTCTTCCCATTTCTTTGAGTATTTAAAAGTTTGAGGGGATAAAACCGCCTTTATTGTCCCGAATTCGGTATTAAAGTCATTCGCAAAAAGGGAGCCGTCGGATACCTCTCCGGGCAGCGGCCCTCCGCTGTACTTTCCGTACCCCACGATGTCAGAGCTATATTCTTCCACTTTCTCAGGGTTATTGATCATGATTATCAGGTCGCTTAATGTCCCGATAAGCTCGCTCCCTGCGTAGACGTTGAAACCCTTGCCCTTGACGTACTCCTTATCGAACTTCTCCATGCCAATACTATCACGGAGCGCATAGGGGTCGATAAGCTTCCCATTATCGACTATAAAGAGCGGGCTGAAAGGCTCTGCATTGGTCTTCGGCTGATAAAGATAAAGCCCGTTCGGGAGTTTTACTTTGAACTCGCCTGTTTTGTTTGAACTCTCCTGTGCAAAGGCATCGTGAATAGTAAAAATAAACATCGATAGCAAGGCTATAAGGATATGTTTTTTCATCTTGCCTCTTTTTCAAAATTTATAAAACAAGCTATTACAAATCTAATATAAATGGTGTTTTTTTTCTAACCTTAAAATCTTGTTGATTTGTTTTTCAAAGGAATACGTCGATAATTATTCTACTGATTATGTTCAATTTTTTGATAAATAAATGAGGATAAGGGGGGGATTTAGACATTAGGAGGTTAACTTGTAAAAAAAACAAGGGGTCGGCTTTTCAGCCGACCCCTTGTTTTTAAAATGGCTGGGGGACCAGGATTCGAACCTAGATAAACGAGTTCAGAGCCCGTTGTCCTGCCGTTAGACGATCCCCCAGTCGAGAGAAACCGAAAATCAGGTCTTCTAAATATAATATCGGGCCAAATCCAAGTCAAGCAAATTTTATTGACAACGCAGTATTCGTTCCTGTATACTTTAAAGTCTTTATATTAAGGGCAGATACAATGAAGATAAACATAGACGACATTCCGGAGGCCGGCCTTGACCTCGATATAAAAGAGGAAGGCTCTGCTCTTGACGAGGCCGCCGGGGGCAGGCTCGATTTTTCGTTCCCGTCGCCGGTCGAGGCCCATCTGGAGCTATCCAGGACAGGAGCTAACGTCCAGGTAAGCGGCGAGATAAGGGCGAAGATAAGGCTTAACTGCGGCAGGTGCCTGAATGAATTCGACCACGACATCTCCCTTAACTTCTCCGACTACTTCACCGCAGGAAGGGTAGAGGAGAAGGACAAGGAACTCAAGCCGGAGGAGCTGGACATAAGCTACCTCGAAGGCACGGAGATAGACACGACGGCGATGATACTCGGCCAGGTCGCGCTCGACGTCCCGATACAGCCGCTCTGCAAGGAAGACTGCAAGGGCCTTTGCCCCAAGTGCGGGGCGGACTTGAACATCGCCGAATGCGCCTGCGACAAGGGCGGCAAGACGGATGAGAGATTAGCCAAGCTCAAGGACTTCAAGAAGTAAGGGAACATGATTTTCACAACGACAAAAGAAGTGAGGTAAGCCATGCCGAATCCCAAGAAGAGACACTCAAGGTGCAAAAGGATGCAGAGGAGGAGCCACGACGCCCTCTCCACGCCGGCCGTATCCACCTGCCCGCAGTGCGGCGAGCCCAAGCGCCCCCATTACGTGTGCCCCAGCTGCGGCACCTACAAGGGCAGGACCGTCATAAAGAAAGAGGAAGCCCTCTAAGGGGCCTTCAGGCCCCTTTTTGACCTTTTAGGCCCAGGTCCTTTTGTGTTATACGTATCCGGTACTCCGGGGGACCGCCGTCTTAAAGGACACTCATGCCTGCAATCATATGAAAATAGCCGTAGATGCGATGGGAGGGGATTACGCCCCCGAGGCCGTTGTCGAAGGGGCGTGTCTTGCCTCGAACGACCTCGACGCCCACATTATCCTTGTCGGAGACCGCGACAGGGTCTCTTCCGAGCTTAAAAAACACAAACACGGGCAGAACATCTCCGTTCGGCACGCCTCCGAAGTCGTCGCCATGGACGAGTCGCCGACGCAGGCCATAAGGAAGAAGAAGGACTCTTCCCTTAAGGTCTCCTTCGACCTCGTGAAGAGCGGAGAGGCCGACGCCGTAGTAAGCGCCGGGAACTCCGGCGCGGCGATGGCGGCTGGCATTCTGCTCTTGCGGAAGATCAAGGGGGTAGACCGCCCGGCGATAGCCGTTACCGTCCCCACCATGAAGGGGCCCGCGGTACTCCTGGACGTAGGCGGCAACGTCGACTGCAAGCCGGTGCACCTCCTTCAGTTCGCTGTCATGGGCGAGGTCTACGCGAGGTACGTGCTCAAGAAGGCCCGCCCGGCCGTCGGCCTCCTTTCCAACGGCGAGGAGGAGGGCAAGGGCAACGAGCTCACGAGAGAGACCAACATACTTTTAAAAAAGGCCCAGCTCAATTACATCAGCTACGTCGAGGGCAGGGACATCTACAAGGGCGACGTCGACGTCGTCGTCACAGACGGTTTCGTCGGCAACGTCGTCCTGAAGCTCTCCGAAGGCCTCGTCGAGGCGGTCGTCACGATGCTTAAAAACGAGATAATGGCGAGCGTGCCGTCGAAGATAGGGTACCTGCTGGCAAAGGGCGCGTTCAAGAACCTGAAAAAAAAGATAGACTACGCCGAGTACGGCGGCGCGCCGCTTCTGGGCATAGAGGGCGTGTGCATCATTAGCCACGGCAGATCCACGCCCAAGGCCATGAAGAACGCTATCCACCGGGCCTACGAGTTCGTCAAGGGAGACGTGAACGCGCACCTCTCCGAAGAGATCGAGAGGATGAGCGGCCTCGACAAACTCGGACGCGAGAACGCGGCGGCCGGGAGATAGACGGATGATAAGGTCCAGGGTCATAGGCACGGGCTCGTACGTCCCGAAGAAGGTGCTCACAAACCACGATCTGGAGAGGTTCGTCGAGACCTCGGATGAGTGGATCTCCACGAGGACCGGCATAAGGGAGCGGAGAATCGCCGTCGACGACACGCCCTCCGACATGGCCGCTAAGGCGGCGAAGGCCGCCCTCAAAGCCGCGGGCGTTTCCCCCAAAGACATAGATCTGATAGTCGTAGGCACAGTTACTCCCGACATGACCTTTCCGTCGACCGCCTGTTTCGTGCAGGCCCATCTCGGCGTAAAGGCCGGCGCCGCGGCGTTTGATGTCTCCGCCGCGTGCTCGGGTTTTCTCTACGCCCTCGATATCGCCGATAAATACGTGAGGTCCGGGAGCGCGGGCAAGGCGCTCGTCATAGGGGTAGACCAGTTCTCAAGGCTCATCGACTGGAAGGACAGGGCGACCTGCGTGCTCTTCGGAGACGGCGCGGGCGCCGTGGTATTGTGCGCGGAAAAAGGCCAGAGGGGCGTATTGTCGTGCCACATACACTCGGACGGAAGACACTGGGAGATGCTCTACTCCGAAAGCCCCTGCCCGCCGTCGCCCTTCGAGGAGCGGAAGGCGACGAACCAGTACCTCAAGATGAACGGCAACGAGACCTTCAAGATCGCGGTCCGCACCATGGGGTCCGCCATCACCGAGGCCCTGGAGGCGAACAACATAAAGCCGGAAGATATCGCGCTTCTCGTGCCGCACCAGGCTAACCTGCGCATAATAGACGCGACAAGGCAGAGGCTCGGGCTCCCTGAGGAGAAGGTATACACGAACCTGGAGAGGTTCGGCAACACCTCGGCGGGTTCCATCCCTCTCGCGCTCGACGAGGCGGTAAGGCTCGGGAAGGTGAAGGAGAACGACATCGTCCTCTTCGTCTCTTTCGGCGGCGGGCTCACATGGGCCTCGGCGGCGGTGAGGTGGTAGGGACGAGGGGAAGGGTATCCCGTATACATTTCCCATATGATGTGAGTTAATCGATTGTAATTCTCCATGTAATGGCTAAATATTTTTAAGCCCCTCCCCCTTGACGGGGGAGGGTTTGGGTGGGGGTGGTGGCATTACACACCCTCCCCTCAATCCCCTCCCGTCAAGGGAGGGGAAGTTAAAGGAGTTGCCCCCGTTTCAATGTTTACGGGGTGGTTCATTGCCGTTAAAACCCCTTCAAGGAATTTGAATAATGAAGATAGCCTTCGTCTTTCCCGGCCAGGGCTCACAGTCCGTCGGCATGGGAAAGAGCTTTCATGATTCTTTTGAGTCCGCTAAAAGCCTCTACGAGGAGGCGAACGCGCTCCTCGGGTATGATCTGAGAAAGCTCTCCTTCGAAGGCCCGAAGGAGGAGCTGGATAAGACCGAGAACACACAGCCAGCGCTCCTCGTCGCCTCTCTTGCCGGGCTGAAGGCCTTGAAGGAGAAGGTCGATATATCCCCCGCCTGTCTCGCCGGGCACAGCCTCGGCGAGTACACGGCGCTTGTCGCGGCAGGCTCAATAGACTTCCGGGACGCCGTGAAGCTCGTGCACAAGAGGGGGCTATTCATGCAGGAGAGCGTGCCTGCCGGGACCGGCAAGATGTGCGCGATAATCGGCCTCGACCTTGAAAATGTAAAGACCGTCTGCGAGTCCGCCTCCATGGACGCGGCACAAGTCGTGCCCGCTAACATCAACAGCCCCGAGCAGATCGTCATATCCGGCCACGCCGCGGCGGTCGACATAGCCGCCTCTTACGCGAAGGAGAGGGGGGCGAAGATGGTAGTGCCCCTGCAGGTGAGCGCGCCTTCTCACTCGCCTTTGATGGAGAAGGCGGCGGAAAAGCTCGATAGCGAGCTTGGACACATCGATTTCAGAATACCCAGGGTCCCTGTGCTTACGAACGTAGGCGCTCTGCCTTACAAGGACGCGGGCGAGATAAGGGGGCTCCTTAAGGCCCAGTTGACGAGCCCGGTCCGCTGGGTAGATATCATACGCCGCATGAGGCACGACGGCATAGATACTATAGTCGAGATAGGCCCCGGTAAGGTGCTTACGGGCCTTGTAAAGAGGATAGATAAAGAGATAAAGACATACAATTTGAGCGAGGCGGGCGACATAGACAAGCTCGCCTCCGATATGAACCGTTGAGGAGGGAGAGATGAACGTATCCGGAAGGGTTGCGATAGTCACTGGCGGCGGGCAGGGCATAGGAAAGGCGATAGCCGAAAAGCTCGCCTCCTACGGGGCCGACGTCGTGGTAGTCGACGTTAATCTGGAGAAGGCTACGGAGGTCTCCGAGGGGATAAAGAAGATGGGCAGGCGCTCGATGGCCTTGAAGGTCGACGTGGTGAGCGCGGAAGCAACCGAGGAGATGGCCGAGAAGGTCTTTAAAGAGATGGAGGCGATCCACATACTCGTCAACAACGCAGGTATTACAAGGGACGGGCTCATCCTCCGGATGAAGGAAGAGGACTGGGACGCTGTCATAAACGTAAACCTCAAAGGCGCGTTCAACTGCACCAAGGCCGTCTTGAAGTACATGACCAAGATGCGCTGGGGGAGGATCGTGAACATCGCCTCTGTCGTCGGCGTAATGGGCAACGCCGGGCAGGCGAACTACGCGGCCTCGAAGGCCGGTCTCATCGGGTTCACGAAGTCTGTGGCCAGGGAATTCGCGGCAAGGAACATCACCTGCAACGCGGTCGCCCCCGGCTTCATAGAGACTGCGATGACGGACGTATTATCCGAGCAGGTAAAGGCCGACCTCATATCGAAGATACCGTTGGGGAGGCTCGGCGGGGCGGGCGACGTGGCCACAGGCGTCCTGTTTCTGGCCTCCAACGCCTCAAACTACATAACCGGCCAGGTCCTGAACATCAACGGCGGCATGGCGATGTAAACGGGCCTGGGGCCCGGGATCGTCCGGCGTTTGAAATGGGCCACAAAAATGAATCTTTTCAAGGGCGTTTGATATAAAGCCGGGTTTGCCATAAAAAATTGACAACCGCCCTCGATAGGTGTTATACAAAAAGGTAAACTCTCGCAGGAATAATCAATTATCATTCAGGAGGTAACGCAATGTCTTCAGTTGAAAATAAGGTTAAGAAGATCATCATCGATCAGCTCGATGTGACCGAGGAGGAAGTAACCTCTCAGGCCTCTTTCGTCGACGACCTGGGCGCTGATTCGCTCGATACGGTCGAGATGGTCATGGCATTCGAGGAGGAGTTCTCGATAGAGATACCGGATGAGGACGCCGAGAAGATAAAGACCGTGCACGACGCGGTCGAGTACATCCAGAAGAAGGCCGCCAAGTAAGGCTGTTCTTGTTCCGGACCCGTTGTTTTCAGCCTTGTCGATTGTCCGGGACGGGGGATGGCCCGGGCGACCCGCTTAAACCCCGCAATATCCGTATGGAAAACCGTAAAGACCCTGAGGCAAGGGTCTTTACGGTTTTTTAAGGACTTTAAACCAGAGAAGACGGTAGAAGATGAAAAGAAGGGTAGCCGTAACAGGCGTAGGCATAGTAAGCCCGCTCGGGACCGGGATAAAGAAGTCCTGGGAGGCCGCGAAGGAAGGCCGCGGAGGGATCCGGGAGATAACCCGGTTCGACGCGAAGGACTTCCCCGTGCGCATAGCCGGAGAGGTCCCGGACTTCGAGCCCACGGACCATATCGAGAAGAAAGAGGTCAAGAAGATGGACCTCTTCATCCAGTACGCGGTCTCGGCCGCGATGATGGCCTTCAACGACTCCGGCTACAAGGTGACGGAAGAGAACGCTGAAAAGACCGGCGTCTACATCGGAGCCGGCATCGGCGGCCTCCCGGCTATCGAATACTGGTATAATGTACTTAAGGAGAAGGGGCCTGACAGGGTCACGCCGTTCTTCATACCGATGGTGATAATAAACCTCGCCTCGGGGCAGGTCTCTATAAAGACAGGGGCCAAGGGGCCGAACAGCTGCGCGGTCACGGCCTGCGCAACGGGGACGCATTCCATCGGCGACGCCATGAGACTCATACAGAACGGGGACGCGGACTGCATGATAGCCGGAGGGACCGAATCCACCGTTACTCCCTTGTGCGTCGCGGGTTTTAACGCCATGAAGGCGCTGTCCACCCGTAACGACTCTCCTGCTACCGCTTCCCGTCCGTTCGACAAGGACAGGGACGGCTTCGTCGTCGGCGAGGGCTCAGGGATAGTCGTCCTCGAGGAGATGGACTCCGCGATCAAGCGGGGCGCCAGGATATACGCGGAGGTATGCGGTTACGGGATGAACTCGGACGCCCACCACATGACGACACCGGCCCCGGAGGGCGAAGGCGCGGCGCGCTGCATGAGCCTCGCAATAAAGAACGCGGGGCTTAACCCCGAGGAGATCGGGTACATAAACGCGCACGGGACGTCCACCTATTATAACGACCTCTACGAGACGATGGCCATAAAGAAGGTCTTCGGAGAGCACGCGAAAAAACTCGCCGTGAGCTCCACCAAGGGCATGACGGGCCACCTCCTCGGCGCGGCCGGAGGGATAGAGGCGGTCTTTACCGCCATGTCGCTCTACGATGGGGTGTTGCCTCCGACGATAAACTACACGACACCGGACCCCGAATGCGACCTCGACTATGTGCCGAATACCGCGAGGGAGTTGAAGGTAAAGGCGGCTCTCTCCAACTCATTCGGTTTCGGCGGCACGAACGCGGTCCTCGCCTTCAAGAGGTTCGAGGGGCGATAAGGACGATAATGGAAAAGATAGTCATAGCGAGCGACCACGCCGGGCGCGAGCTTAAAGAAGATATAAAGGATTTCCTGAAATCCACCGGTGTCGAGTTCATCGACCTCGGCGTCGACAACGACGACTCGGTCGACTACCCGGACTACGGCATTCCGGTAGCCGAGAAGGTCTCGAGGGGCGAGGTCCCTAAAGGCATACTCGTATGCGGGACCGGGATAGGGATGTCGATACTCGCGAACAAGTTCGCGAACGTCCGCGCCGCGCTCGTAAGCGACGTCTTCACGGCGCGGATGGCGAAGGAGCACAACGACGCGAACATCCTCGTCATAGGCGGGCGCATCGTTGGCAAGGGGCTCGCCAGAGAGATGGTAAAGGAGTGGCTGGAGGCCCGGTTCGAGGGCGGCAGGCACCAGAGAAGGCTTGACAAGATAACGGAAGTAGAGAAGAAAAGGGGTTAATAAACGGAGGCCGTACAGATGTCAGAGTTGAAGAACTTCGATCCGGAAATATACGAGTCCATAAGGCTCGAGGCCGAGAGGCAGGAATACAAGCTCGAGCTGATCGCCTCCGAGAACCTCGTCAGCGAAGCGGTCCTTGAGGCTTCGGGCTCCGTCATGACGAACAAATACGCCGAGGGGTATCCCGGAAAGCGCTACTACGGCGGGTGCGAGTTCGTCGACATAGCCGAGAGGCTCGCGATAGAGCGCGCCAAGAAGCTCTTCGGCGCCGACCACGTGAACGTCCAGCCGCACTCCGGCTCTCAGGCGAACATGGCCGTGTACATGGCGGCCGTAAAGCCCGGAGAGACGGTCCTCGGCATGAACCTCTCGCACGGCGGCCACTTAACGCACGGTAGTCCCGTGAATTTTTCAGGCATCCTCTACAACATCGTCTCTTACGGCGTCCGTAAGGACGACCAGCGCATAGACATGGACAACGTCCGTGAGCTTGCGAAGACACACAGGCCGAAAATGATAGTAGTCGGCGCGAGCGCCTACCCGAGGATAATAGATTTTAAGGCCTTCAGGGAGATAGCCGACGAGGTCGGCGCCGTCGTCATGGTCGATATCGCCCACATAGCCGGGCTCGTGGTCGCCGGTCTCCACCCGTCGCCCGTTCCTCACGCCGAGTTCGTGACGACCACGACGCACAAGACCTTAAGAGGCCCCCGTAGCGGCATGATCATGTGCAGGGAAGCGTATGCGAAACAGATAGACAAGCTCATCTTCCCCGGCATACAGGGCGGCCCGCTAATGCACATAATAGCGGCAAAGGCCGTCGCCTTCAAGGAGGCCCTGGAGCCGTCCTTTACCGAATATCAGAAACAGGTGCTTAAGAACGCGAAGGTCTTGTCCGAAGAGCTCATGGCAAAGGGATACGACCTCGTCTCCGGCGGCACGGACAACCACCTGATGCTCGTGGACCTTACGAAACAGGATATCACCGGCAAGGAAGCGGAAGAGGCGCTCGTAAGAGCCGGTATCACCGTAAACAAGAACACCGTCCCGTTCGAGACCCGTAGCCCCTTTGTCACAAGCGGCATCCGCATAGGCGTCCCGGCCGTGACGACCAAGGGCATGAAAGAGGGCGAGATGAAGGCAATAGCCGGACTCATCGACAGGGCGATAAAGGCGAGGGCGGACGAATCGAAGCTTACGGAGATAAAGGCAGAGGTAAAAGAGCTCTGCGCGCGTTTCCCGTTCTATACGAAGCTCATAAACGCGCCCGCCTGACCGATAAGATATTTTTATTTGTGACGCGCCCGCCTTTCGGCGGGCGCGTTTTTTTTTGAGGCTCAGTGCCCCTCACCCCTCCCAGCCTCCACTTGGTAGGGAGACCTTTGCACAAGACACTGGATCCCCGCTTTCGCGGGGATGACAAAATGGAATATTTTTGCATGTCATTCCCGAGGTTTTTATCGGGAATCCAGTTCTAAAAAACTGACACTGGTTATGCAAAGGTCTCCTTGTTAAGGGGAGGAGAGCCGTTCCCATCCTTATGCCGGGTTAAGGGGAGATTAGTATCGGATTTATAATTCCCCTCTATCCCCCTTTAGAAAGGGGGGAAGTCTTATCATGACTCGCTCGGCGCAATTTTCATGTTATTCGGGAATTAAGAGACAGAGAACAATTCAAGTCTTTAAGAAGTGAACTTTGCCCGTCCGGCGAGGACCTCCCGCTTGAGATTCCCCCTGAAATCTGTTACCTTCTTCCGATGGAATTCCTTATGGCCTTCGGTTCCACGCACAAGGCGCTAAAGGCCGAGGAGGTCTTGAGGGATGCATCCGTCGCGTTCAGGCTTCTCCCTGCGCCCAAGGCCCTCGAGCCGTACTGCGACCTCGTGATATCGGTAATGGAAAAAGACCTCGGGGCCGCGAAAGAGGCCCTCGCCGGAGGAGGGGTCAATCCAAAAAGCACATACAGGAAGGAAGGAGAGGGGTATGTTAAGGTGTGATTTCTGCGGGGTCGAGACCGACTTCGTCGTGAGGGTAGCCATCGACAAGGACTACGACAGGCTCACAGTCCGCCACGAGAAGAGGTACGCGTGCCTCGCTTGCTCCGAGAAAAAGGAGAAGGAGCGCCAGGAGAGGATGAAGGCCGCCGCTCAAAAGACCAGGTGAGGGGCCGCTCGCTCGTTGTCATGATGAGGGCGCCTGAGGCGGGTAGCGTTAAGACCCGGCTCGTGCCGCCGCTCACCTGCTTTGAAGCCTCCGCCCTCTATGAGGCCTTTCTCGCCGATATCTTCGAGAAGCTCAAACGGCTCCGGGGGGCCGATCTGTTCGCCGCATATACGCCTTCGAGGTCGCGCCAGAGTGTGGCGTCCTTCGTGCCGCCGGGCGTGGAGTGCTTCCCACAGGCAGGCTCGAACCTGGGGATGCGGATGCAGAACGCCTTTGAGAGCCTTTTCGGCCTGGGATACAAAAGCGTTATAATGATAGGCTCGGACAGCCCGGATATGCCGCTTGCCCGCGTAAAAGAGGCCTTTGCCGCGCTCGACGGCAAGTGTGACGCCGTCTTCGGCCCTGCGCTCGACGGCGGCTACTACCTCGTAGGGATGAAGAAACCGACTCGCCTTCCGTTCGACAACATCCCTTGGTCCACGGCTACGGTCCTATCCGAGACGCTCAAAAGGATAAAGGGCTCGCTCTCCTTCAAGCTCCTTAAACCCTGGCACGACATAGATACCTTTGACGACATCCGCCTCCTCAGAAAACGATCTGCCCCGAGGACCTTTGAGTTCGCGTTGAAGGCGGGTTTCCTAAAGGGATAGCGAATGAAAGGACAGACCCCAGGCATCGCGCCGAAAGGCGTATCTCTTTACGGCCCCTTCATCGCGGCCCTCCTCGCGGTCATATCGGTCGCGCTCGTCTACTCGAACGCGATAGATTCCCCGTTTCTCTTCGACGACGAGATATACATCGTAAATAACGATGCGCTCCGAAGCCTCTCCAACTTCTGGCCGCCTTCGGGGTCAAGGTATATAGGCAACCTCTCCTTCGCGCTCAACTACCGCCTCAATGCACTCGACCCCAGAGGCTACCATCTCGTCAACATCGTCATCCACATAATAAACGCCTTTCTCGTCTACTCTCTTGTAAGGCTCATGACGAAGACCCCGGCGCTCAAAGGCATACCGCGCGCGGCGGCTGAGGCGATAGCGCTCCTTTCATCCCTCGCCTTTGCCGTCCACCCGGTCCAGACAGAGTCGGTCACCTACATAACGCAGAGGTACGCGTCCCTCGCCGCGCTATTTTACCTCTCATCAGTTGTGTTTTATTTAAAGGCACGGCTCGGAGCGGGGGCCGGGATAAGGAAGCTCTCTTATGTCCTTTCGATAATCCTTGCCGTATTCGCGATGAAGACAAAGGAGATAAGCTTCACGCTCCCGTTCGCTGTCATGTTGTTTGAAGCTACACTTTTCGGGAGGGGAGAGGCTGGGAAGAGGATAAAGACGCTCGTCCCGTTCGCTGTTACGCTCCTCATAATCCCTCTCTATTTCGCGCTCCACAAGGCGGAAGCCGGGATGGGGATATCGGATTCGATCGTGACGCTCCAGAAGATGGAGCTCGAAGGGCTATCGAGGTACGAATACCTTATCACCCAGTTCAGGGTCATAGTGAAATACCTGAGGCTACTCGCGCTCCCGTATGGCCAGAACCTCCTCTATGAGATGAAGACGTACAAGTCGTTCGCCACACCCGAGGTCGTTGCCTCGTTCACCTTTCTCCTCGCGGTCTTCGCCTTCGCGGGCTACGCCCTTGTAAGGTCCCTTAAGAAAGGAGGCGCATATGGGGCCCTCTTTTCGATCGGGGTCTTCTGGTTTTTTCTCACACTCTCGGTCGAATCGTCTCTCATTCCGATACGGGACGTCATCTTCGAGCACAGGCTCTATCTGCCGTCAATCGGCTTTTTTTTAGCGTTCTTCTCAGCGGTCTTTTACTTCCTCGGGAAACGCGGCGAGGGGAGGGCGGCCCCGGTAATACTCGCTTTTCTAATAGCGCTCCCGCTCGGCATCACCGCGCAGAAGAGGAACGAGGTCTGGAAAGACGCCTTCTCGCTCTGGTCGGACGTGGTCGAGAAAAGCCCGGAGAGCCCCTTGGGACGCCTCAACCTCGGGGCGGTGTATTACAAAAAAGGGCTGGTAAGAGAGGCGGAAGTCCAGTTCAAGGAGTCTATCCGGCTCGACCCGTCCTTTAACATTGCCCGCATGAACCTCGCCACGCTCTATCAGGAGACAGGTAGGTTCGACGAGGCGCTCTCAGGTTTCATGGAGGTCGTAAAGATAGACCCGGCAAATGCGAAGGCGCTCTATAACCTCGGCCTCACATTCAAGGCAAAAGGTCTTAACGAAGACGCCGTCATCTCCTATCTCGCCGCGCTCAAGGCCGACCCGGCGTATTCAGAGGTACATTACGCCCTCGGCGACGCCTACCTGGCCCTGGGCAGTCGTAGGGAGGCCGTGGAGAGCTACACGGCCTTCATCACAAAGGCGTCTGACCAGTACCTTTCCTACAAGGAGTCAGCCGCCCTGAAGATTAGGTCCATCATCAAGTAGGGGCCTGCCTGCCGCCCCTTAAGGCCGTATAATACATTATTGTGTTTTTCTCCCCATGATGGTATCTTTATGCATTGTACAAGGGAAGCGAAAAACGATATTTTACGCAAGGTTAAGAGAAAATGAAGAGACTCCCGCCGTGGGCCAAGAAGCCGCTCGGGCCGGCAAGCTCCCTCCACGAGATGAAGTCCATCTTGAGGAAGAGGAACCTCCATACCGTCTGCGAGTCGGCGAGGTGCCCGAACATAGGCGAGTGCTTCACCAAACCGACGGCCACTTTCATGATACTCGGTGACGTCTGCACCCGGACCTGTGGTTTCTGCTCGATAGACAAGGGCAAGGACCCCTTGATGGTAGACCCCCATGAGCCCGCGAACATCGCCCTTACGGCCAAGGAGCTCGCGCTTAAGCACGTGGTCATTACATCGGTCACCCGGGACGACCTGCCAGGAGGCGGGGCGGACCAATTTGCCTTGACAATCAAGGCGATAAAGGATAACATTTCCGGCATTTTGGTAGAGGTGCTTACCCCGGATTTCGAGGGCGACGAGGAGGCTTTAAGGGTGGTCCTCGATGCCCGGCCAGACATCTTCAACCACAACCTTGAGACAGTCCCTTCACTCTACCCGCAGGTAAGGCCCCAGGCTGACTACCGGAGGTCGTTAAAGGTCTTAGAGAACGCCAAAGGCTACGGCGTCATGACAAAGTCCGGCATCATGGTCGGGCTCGGGGAGACAAAAGACGAGGTAAAAGAGGTACTTAGGGACTTGCTTGCCTCCGGGTGCGACGCCGTCACCATAGGCCAGTACCTGCGACCCACCCGGCAGAACCTCGAGGTCAAAGAGTATGTCGACCCCGAGGTATTCAAGGAATACGAGGATTACGGAAAGGCGATAGGGCTTAAACATGTCTATTCAGGGCCGTTCGTTAGGAGCTCTTATAACGCCGAAAAGCTCATAAACGGATAAGTATATTACAGTTCAGACGCCGTTTTACCGATTATATTTTTAAATAAAAGAGGAACAATGGACGAATTCTACAGGATCAAGAGGCTCCCGCCGTATGTCTTCAACATCGTGACCGATCTTAAGGTCGCGGCGAGGAAGCGCGGAGAGGATATCATAGACTTCGGCATGGGCAACCCCGACCAGCCGACCCCGAAGCACATAGTCGATAAGCTCATCGAGGCCGCCCAGAACCCGAGGAACCACAGGTACTCGGCGTCCAAAGGCATATACAAGCTGAGATTAGCCATCTCGGACTGGTATAAGAGAAGGTACAACGTCGATATCGACCCCGAAACCGAGGCGGTGGCGACGATCGGCTCCAAGGAGGGTCTTGCCCACCTGGCGCTCGCAATAATAGAGCCCGGAGACGTCGTATTCGTCCCGAACCCGACGTATTCCATCCACACGTACTCGGTCATCATCGCTGGCGGGGACGTCCGCTCGATACCGTTACTTCCTGGCGTGGACTTCTTCGACGAGCTATTAAAGGCGACCAAGCAGACCTGGCCGAAACCGAAGCTCCTCGTCATAAACTTCCCGCATAACCCGACGACCGAGGTGGTCGACAAGGCTTTCTTCGCAAAAATCGTCGACTTTGCGAAAGAGCATAAGATGATGGTCGTCCACGACCTCGCCTACGCCGACATAGTCTTCGACGGCTACAAGGCCCCGAGCTTCCTTGAGATACCTGGGGCCAAGGACGTGGGTGTGGAGTTCTTTACGTTATCCAAGAGCTACAACATGCCAGGCTGGAGGGTAGGCTTCGCAGTCGGGAACAGGAAGCTCATAGCGGCCCTGACCCGCATGAAGAGCTACCTCGACTACGGGATGTTCCAGCCGATACAGATAGCGAGCGTTATAGCGCTTAACGGCCCGCAGGACTGCGTAAGCGAGATATGCAAGACCTACGAGGTGAGGAGGAACGCCCTCATAGAGTCCTTCGGCAAGGCGGGCTGGGAGATAACGAAGCCGAAGGCGACGATGTTCGTATGGGCAAAGATACCCGAGCACTTGAGGCATTTAAAGTCCCTCGAGTTCTCGAAGTTCCTGCTCGATAAGGCAAAGGTCTCGGTATCCCCCGGCATCGGGTTCGGCGAGTACGGGGACGAGTTCGTAAGGCTCGCCCTCGTTGAGAACGAGCACAGGATAAGGCAGGCGGCCAAGTGCATAAAGAAGGCGCTCGAGATGCCTGTTAAGAAGGTCTCGTAGATGCAGACCATGGAGAGAAATACGACTTCCGTGACGCTCAAGAAGACCGAGAGAATTTGCGCGGGACTCATAGGCTTCGGCACCGTCGGCACCGGCGTTGTCAAGGTCCTCAAAGAGAACGCCTCGCTCATAAAAGACAGGCTCGGGTGCGAGCTTGTCCTTAAGAGGGTCGCCGACAAGGACACTACCCGCGACAGGGGGGTGAAGCTCGACGACGGCGTATTGACGACTGACGCGATGGACGTAATAAACGACCCCGAGATATCGATCGTCATC
>JACREV010000095.1 GCA_016218095.1 Deltaproteobacteria bacterium
CAGGTATCATAGAGCCCGGCCACTTCAGGTTCCAGGCCGTGGGCGAGGACATAATAAACCTCGAGACGAGGTTCGGCTATGTCCACAAGGGGATAGAGAAGAGGTTCGAGGAGATGGATTATTTCCAGGCGGCGAGGCTTGCCGGGAGGGTCTCGGGAGATACGACGGTCGCGCACGCGCTCGCGTACTGCCGCGCGATAGAGGCCGCCTCCGCCTGCGCGGTCCCCAGGCGGGCGCATTGGGTTCGCGCGCTCCTCCTTGAGCTTGAGCGTATAGCGAACCACCTGGGCGACATCGGCGCCATATGCAACGACACGGCCTTTACTTTCATGCTATACCAGTGCGCGATACTCAGGGAAAGGGTCTTAAGGGCGACTAACGAGGTCTTCGGCCACAGGCTCGCAATGGACCGGGTCGTCCCAGGCGGCGTCACGCACGACGTCAACGCATCCCACTCCGCCCTGATCCATAAGGAGATGGACGCAATAGCGTCCGAGTTCGAAAGGCTCGTGCGCATCTATGAAGACAACCCGTCGCTCGAAGACAGGCTCTACTCTACCGGGGTCCTCAAGCCCGAGACCGCCAAAGAGATAGGCGCGGTCGGCATAGTCGGGAGGGCGAGCGGGCAGAGGTGTGACGCCCGCGTGCAGGAGATATTCCCCCCATACGACATGCTCGTCCCGAAGCTTACCGTCCTTACTTCAGGCGACGTGCACGCGAGGGCCTGGGTGAGGATAGAGGAGGTGAGGGATTCGATCAGGCTCGTCCGCGCCATACTCGACACCATGCCCGAAGGGCTTGCTAAAGTGGATTGTCCGGCGCCCCGGGCAGGCACGGCCGGGTTCGCGACCGTCGAGGGGTGGAGGGGCGAGATAGTCTATTGGGTCCGCTTCGGCGAAAGGGGGGCGATAGAGAGGTGCGCGATACGGGACCCCTCGAGCGTATGCTGGCTTTCGATAGAGCAGGCGATAAAAGGGAACATCGTACCGGACTTTCCGCTCTGCAATAAGAGCTTCAATCAGTCGTATTCGGGGCACGACCTTTGAGTGCAGAGCTTAATCCGATTAAGGTTTTTCGTTTTGTCTTTACAAACACACAGGCGCATGGCGGAGAGCGCCTAAGGGGGGAAGAGGCGAGCGCGCCGGGGGAGATTAGACGCGGAGCGCTCTAAGGGGGCGCGCGAGCGGGTAGGGGAGGAAGGAAGCGCTCGGAGCCATCGCCAAAAGCGCGCGGAGCGCGCAAAAGGGCTTTGGCGAAAGATTCAATAGCCAATACAGGCGCTATTCGGGTCACGAATTAATGGGTTCAGGTTACAAACCTGAACCCGCAAAGTCAGCATAAGTAAAAGGTGTGTGAATGTTAAGGATACTCCACCAGATATTCAGGACAGGCGTTGTGACAGAGGAGCTTCCTCCAGCCGAGGCGCACGAGGTCGAGCTCTCGGGCCGGAGGCTCGAGGAGGAGGTGAGGAGGCGTTTCGAAAAGTCCCTTACCATCAGGTTCGTCGACGCCGGCTCGTGCAACGCCTGCGAGCTCGAATTGCAGGCAGTGAACAACCCCTTCTACGACAGCGAACGCTTCGGCATACACTTTACCGCCTCCCCCCGGTTCGCGGACATGCTCCTTGTGACCGGGCCGGTATCGCGGAATATGGAGATAGCGCTGAGGCGCACCTATGACGCGATGCCCACACCTAAGCTCGTCGTAGGGCTCGGGGACTGCTCGATCGACGGCGGGATATTCGGAAAGAGCTACGCCTCCCTTGGCGGGATAGACTCGGTCGTGCCTGTGGACGCCTGGATACGGGGCTGTCCGCCGACACCTTCGGCCATCTTGAACGGGATATTGAAGGCCGTCTCAATGAAGTAACGGAGGAATCCGCTCACTCTTTGATGAGGAGCGCAACAGGGAGGGTAGAGAGGACCGATGAGACCTTCAGCGCCCGCCCTGATATGACCTCCCCGGTAAGCGCGTCCCTCCACGACATTCCCTCGGTCCCCTCAGGCATTGCTATTTCCGTATCCCCCCAGACACCCTCTCCCACCGGCATGACGCCTTCCTTTACAAGCGACGCCGGGAGCCTGGTCGAAATGACAATCGCCATAGCCCCGTCTTTCTCCCGCGCGAACGGGAATATGTGCCTCGCCTTCTGACCCCTCGCCTCAAGCGGCGCGTACGAGCCGTGATCGAAGAGCGCGGGGTGTTTTCTTCTGGCCGCGAGCGACCTGTATACGACGAAGAGTTTTATGGAGCCGTCGTGATAGGAGGCCATCAGCTCCTCCGCGAGGTCTTTAAGCCCTGTCTGCTCACGCCCCTTTATCCATTCGAGCTTCTCGCGCCTTTTCGTGAAGTCGACGGGTCTCCTGTTGTCCGGGTCGACGAGGTTGAAGTCCCATAGCTCGGCGCCCTGATAGAAGTCCGCCACACCAGGCGAGGCGAGCTTTATGAGGGTCTGGGAAAGGGAGTTGAAGACCCCGTAAAAGGCGGTTTTTTTCTGGAACTGCAGGAAGTCGGTAAGGAACGGGTTTTCGCCCGACGAGTCGAGCGCGCCGTCGATGAAGGACAGGAATGCCTCCTCGTACTCGGTGTCGGGCTTAAGCCACGCCGTGTGCCTCTTCGCCTCCCTTACGGCCTTTACGATATAGGCCTTTATCCTGCCGGTGAATTCCTTGTCCAAGCCATCGAACGGGAGGGACCCCGCAAGGGTCTGGTAGAGGAAGTATTCGTCGTTCCTGTCCGGTATGTGAACGCCGCCGATGTTCCGTTTATGCCGTTTGGTCAGGTTCGACCACCTCTTTATGCGCGCCTCCCAATCCTCGGCGAGCTCGGAGATGACGTTTATCCGGGCTCTCGCGTCCTCGCCCCTCTTTGAATCGTGCGTGGAAGTGGCGTTCAGCGAGTGCGGGAACGACGCGGCCCGTTCCTTTAAAAAAAGGTGAAGGGCCTCGGGCGGGTGGCCGAACCTCCCCGGGTCGCCCCCGACCTCGTTTAATGAGAGGAGCCGGTTGTACACGTAGAGGAGCGTGTCCTCGAACCCCTTTGCCATCAGCGGCCCCGTGAACTGCTGGAACCTCATGACGAATCTTAGCCACCCTTTCCGGTCCTCGGGGGTAAGGTAGTCCATGAAGTCGAGC
>JACREV010000098.1 GCA_016218095.1 Deltaproteobacteria bacterium
AAATAAAAATGCTCACATATTACCCATATATGCTCCGCTTTTTATTTCCGCCCTTCCTTGACCTCAGAAAAAATATCTAATTTTTAGAGAGTGCCCTTAATTTAATCTGATATTTTTCCAACCAGCTTTTAGAGGTAGCCTATAATTGACCGGGAGGCCCACCAATCAGCTTGCGCCAGTAGGCCTCTTCCGGTATGTGACTTAAATCCGCTTCTTCCCCTTTATGAGCCGCTCGCCCTTTACGAGCCCTTCGAGCGTCTCCCGCTCCCTTATTAGAGAGAAGTCTTTACCGTCGACCATCACCTCAGCGGCCCTCGGCCTCGTGTTGTAGTTAGACGACATGGAGAACCCGTAGGCCCCGGCGCTCATGACGGCGAGGAAGTCCCCGGACTCTACCGCCGGGATGATCCTGTCTTTTGCGAGAAAGTCGCCGGACTCGCATATCGGGCCGACGACGTCGGCGGTTATCTCTTTTGTTTTCGCCTTTACGGCCTTTATGGCGTGGTAAGAGCCGTAGAGGCTGGGGCGCGCGAGATCGTTCATCGCGGCGTCGACTATTACGAAGTTCTTCTCGGTCCCCTTTTTCGTGTATATGACCTTTGTAGCGAGCACACCGGCGTTGCCGACTATCGACCTGCCGGGTTCGAATATGAGCGTTACGCCCAAGCCCTTTGTAGCCTCGAGCACCGCCTCGCCGTATTTTGACGGGAGAGGCGGTGCCTCTGAATCGTAGGTTATGCCCAGGCCGCCGCCCATGTCGATGTACTTTATGTCGAGCCCTTCGCTCCGCAATCTCTTGAGGAGGTCCTTGGTCTTTGCGAGCGCGTCCATGAAGGGCTCTATCTGCGTTATCTGGGAGCCTATGTGGCAGTCGATGCCCATGGGGACGACGTTCTTGAGATTGTTTTTAGCGTTTATGTATTCCTTTAACGCCTCTGCCGTCTCTATCCCGAACTTGTTCTTTTTAAGTCCCGTAGAGATGTACGGGTGGGTCTTGGGGTCGACGTTGGGGTTGACCCTTATCGCGAAAGAGGCCTTTTTCTTAAGCCGTCCCGCTATCGCGTTTACGGCAACGAGCTCCTCCGGCGACTCCACATTGAACATGAGGATCTTCTTCTTTAAAGCATACTCTATCTCGTCGGCGCGCTTGCCCACGCCGGAGAATACTATCTTTTTCGGGTCCGCCCCGGCCTTCAACGCCCTGAAGAGCTCGCCGCCCGAGACGATGTCGAAGCCGCTCCCCTCGTCGGCAAAGGCCTTCAATACCGATATATTGGAGTTGGCCTTGATCGAATAGCAGATGAGGTGAGGGGCCTTGGCGAACGCCTTGTCATACGCCTTGTAGTGCCTCTTCAAGGTCTTAAGGCTGTAGACATAGACGGGCGTGCCGACCTTGGCGATGATCTTCTCGAACGGCACGCCCTCGGCGTAGAAGTTCTTGCCCTTGTAACCGAAAAAATGCATAGACGCGAAACCCTCCACAAAAAAGAATATTACCGCAAAATTTACGAACCCGCCGGTTTACCCGGCGGAATTAAATATTTTAACATCAAAGGCATTTGTATAAAACGAAAAAAGGAAGGCCCAGCCCGGCCCCTCTTACTTGCCGGCCTCGGCAGGGGCCTCTTTCGGGGCCTCCGGAGGCTTCGGCGGTCCCTTCTTGCCGCAGGCCTGTATGAAGGAGAAGAACGAAAGGCACAGGAGAAGGAGGAGAGCCTTTCTCACTAACAGCACCCCAACGCGACCTCGGCCTTTACGGCCTTGAGCCTCTTTTTAACGGTCTCTACGGCCGTGCCTCCGTAGACCTTCCGCGTATTAAGGGACCGCTCTATCGAGACCGCGTCCTTTATGTCGGGGCCGAATAGCTTTGAAATGCCCTGCCACTCGCTCAAATCCAGGTCATCGAAGGTGAGCCCCCTCGATATGCAATACGCGACGGCCTGTCCGGCGGCGTGGTGCGCCTCCCTGAAAGGCAACCCCTTTTTGGCGAGGTAGTCGGCGACGTCAGTCGCGTTCAGGAACCCTGCGGACGTGGCCTTCAGCATCGCGTCATTTTTTACCCTCATGGTCCGGAGCATCGGGGGCCAGACTTGAAGGATGATCTTCAGCGTGTCGACGGTATCGAAGAGGGGCTCTTTGTCCTCCTGCATGTCCTTGTTATAGGCGAGCGGGAGCGCCTTCATCGTCGTAAGTATGGAGACGAGGTTGCCGTAGACCCTGCCGGTCTTGCCGCGGGAGAGCTCGGCGACGTCCGGGTTCTTCTTCTGCGGCATGATGGACGAGCCGGTGGAAAAGGCGTCCGAGAGCTCGATAAAGCCGAACTCCTGGGAAGACCATATGATGAGCTCTTCCGATAGCCTCGATATATGCATCATGAGTATCGAAGCGGCAGACAGGAACTCGACGATGAAGTCCCTGTCGGATACCGCGTCCATGCTGTTCTCTGTTACGCGCGAGAACCCCAAGAGGCGCGCGGCGAGGTTTCTGTCGAGGCCGTAAGGGCTCCCGGCGAGCGCGCCTGCGCCGAGCGGCATCTCATCCATCCTTTCGATGCAGTCGAAGAGCCTCCCGGTGTCCCTCTTGAACATCTCGTAGTACGCAAGGAGGTGGTGCGCAAGGAGCACGGGCTGGGCCCTCTGGAGGTGCGTGTACCCGGGCATGATAAAGTCAGCCGATTTTTCCGCTATCTCGACGAGAGTCCTTTTAAGCTCATGGAGAAGAGATACTATCGCGTATGCCTCGTCCTTCAGGTACAGCCTGATGTCGAGCGCGACCTGGTCGTTCCTTGACCTTCCGGTGTGGAGCTTGCCGCCGAGCGGGCCAATCTTTTCGGTCAGCCTCTTCTCCACGGCCATGTGGATGTCCTCAAGCTCAATGCCGAAAGAGAACCGGCCGGCCTCTATTTCTGATTCGACCTCTTTGAGGCCCTTGATGATCTTCCGGGCCTCCTTGTCGGTGAGTATCCCTGCTTTTTTAAGGACCTCGGCGTGGGCTATCGAGCCGCGTATGTCGTGCCTGTAGAGCCGCCTGTCAAACGAGATAGAGGCGTTGAACTCGTCTACCAGCTTGTCTGTCTCAGCCGAGAACCTTCCGGACCAGGGTTTGGTTTTCATTCTCTCTTAGGATTGTAGGTTGATATCGAGTGCTTACCCGCGTTTAATCCCTTTCCCCTCGATGGGGGAGGGTTAGGGTGGGGGTGAACACCCTCCCCTCAATCCCCTCCCGTCAAGGGAGGGGAGGTTTAATGTTGAAAAGCTTGCGCCCTTATCAAGGCAGAGAATCAGAGTTAAAACTTTTCTCTAACCCAGCTCTTCCATTATAGCCGCGTACAATAACGGGACCATTATCTCGTGGTGGCCGGTGAGCCTGTAGCCGGCCCCGCCGCCCATCGTCGGCCTCCTCACTACATTAGTAAGGGGCCTGTAGTGCTGGATGAAGTCCATGTTCACGGTAGTGAACTTCTCTACCTTATAGCCGAGGTTCCTTGTGAGCGTGATCGCCTTTAAAAAGACCTCCGGGAGTATCACCGCAGAGCCGATGTTCAGATAAACGCCTTCGGCGAGCGAGGCGACGACGGATGAGAATATCTTAAAATCCACGGTAGAGGCGAGCCCTGTAGCCGAGCCGTCCATCTCAGGGTGTATGTGGAGTATGTCGGTCCCGAGCGCGACATGGACCGTCACCGGCACATTGAGACGGGCGCCTGCCGCGAGTATGGATTTGTCCTTATGCGGGAAGCGCGAGCGCCAGATCATCTCGCCTACGGCGGCCCCGAGCCCCTTTTTCGCGCCCTTCTTTATGGCCCTGTTAAGGAGCCTCCCCGTCTCTTCTGCCATGCCGAAGGAGCCTGTGCCCAATTCCGCGTCGACGTCTTCTGAAGTGACGCCCGCGTAGGCGGTCTCGAAGTCATGGACGACGCACGCGCCGTTCATGGCGACGGCGTCGATGACGCCCCGCTCCATGAGGTCGATCACAAGGGGTCCCAGCCCTACTTTTATAACGTGCGCGCCCATGCCGAGGGCGACGGTCTTCCCGCCGTGCTTCGCCTTTACGATCGCCGAGGCGACGGATTTTAAGTCCTTGGCCGCGAGTATGTTCGGGAGCCC
>JACREV010000099.1 GCA_016218095.1 Deltaproteobacteria bacterium
AAGAGGATGCTGCTCGCGTCCAGGGCGGTCGGGAACGCGCCGAACCTGAGCCATGAGGAGAAGGCTATAGCGGAAACTCACCTCTACAAGGGGCAGTGCAACGACCCGTACTGGCATGGCGTGTTCGGGGGGCTGTATCTGCCTCATTTAAGGACCGAGGTCTACAGGCACCTGATAGAATCCGAGGTCCGCTCGAAGATAGACTCCGGCCTGGGCAATGTTCTCTCCAGCGTTGAGATGGAGGACATCGACGCAGACGGCCACAAGGAGGCGCTCATAAGGACTAAAGGGCTTAACCTCTTTTTAAGCCCGGCGAACGGTGGCGCGCTCTTCGAGCTCGACTACAAGCCGAGGGCCGTGAACCTCTCCAACACCTTGTCCAGATGGTACGAGGGGTATCACTACAAGCTCGAAGAGGCGAGCTCCGCTGAGCACGCCGGGGGACAGAAGTCGATCCACGAGATTGTGAAGGTCAAGGAAGAGGGGCTGGAGAAGTACCTCAAATACGATACTGCGAGGAGGGCGTCTTTCGTCGACCACTTCATCCCGATCAATGAGACGATAGAGTCATTCTACGCAAACACGTACAAAGAGCTCGGGGACTTCTCAAGGGGCCGATACTCGACCGAGGTCAAGGGGCACGGGGTCTCGCTCACGAGGCATGGAGAGGCCGGGGGGAGGACCCTCTTTTTGAAAAAGGAGTTTGTCGCGGACTCTCCCGACTCGTTCAGGGTCGACTATACGCTCTCCCCCGGCGAGGTCCACGGAGCGATCGACTTCCGGTTCGGCGTCGAGCTCAACATGCTTTTGCCCTGCTGTGACGGACCGGCCTGCCTCTATGAGCCCAACGACAGCGCCTTCGGATTCGATATCGGGCTCGGCTCAAAGGGCGAGACACCCGGGATAAAGAGCGTCGGCCTCATAGACACGCTCACCAGGGTGAAGGCGACGATAGCGGTAGATAGGACCGCCGACCTCTGGAGGTTCCCTGTCCATACGGTCTCGCTCTCCGAGGGCGGGTTCGAAAAGATATATCAGGGCTCGTGCCTCGTCTTCCTCTTCCCCTTTGCGCTCAAAGAAGGTAAGATGGAGGTCTCGTTCAAAGTGAAAATCGAAGGTCTATAAAAAGGTCCCGGAGAAGGTAGATGCCCGTGCTCGACGAAAACAGACTTAAAGAGAAGCTCAAGAAGATAAGGCTCGTTATATTCGACGTTGACGGGGTCCTTACAGACGGCAGGATAATATATAACGACGAGGGGCAGGAGACAAAGGTCTTTGACGTGAGGGACGGCCACGGCATAAAGCTCCTGGCAAGGGCCGGGATAGAGTCCGCGATACTCACGGCTCGGGAGTCGAAGACGGTCGAGCACAGGGCGGCGAACCTCGGCATTGAGCTCGTCTTCCAGGGGATGAAGAATAAGGCCGCAGGGCTCGAAGAGATACTCAAGATAAGGCCTTTCAAGCTGGACGAGATAGCCTATGTCGGAGACGACATCATAGACCTACCGGTCCTTAAAAGGGTCGGGCTCGCGGTGACCGTCGCCGACGCCGTGAATGAAGTAAAGGAGCGCTCCGATTACATTACGAGCCGCCCCGGAGGCCGGGGCGCGGCGAGGGAACTCGCCGAACTCCTACTCAAGGCGCAGTCGAAGTGGGATGATATTTTAAGCCATTACCTCTCTTAAAACCCCCCATTACACCCCCTTTTAACCCCTTTGGGGACAAAAACCTTTACACCCTCGATTGCTGATGGTATAATTTTTGCTATACTTTAATCATGGTGGTTTTTGTGATTGTAAGTATCTGATTAAATTGATAATTTCAAGCGTTGCGGAAAATCAATGACCTATAGGCCTCTCAATCCCCGGAGCGATGGTCCCCGGGGCGTGCCAACGGGGTCCTAAGGGTGCCAGCGACCTTCCATGAACCGTAAGATAAGGATCTTCCTGCTGGCGTTCATCGCCCTTTCAATAATCAGCCTCGCGGTTCTCGTTTTTGTGCATTACCGTACCCAAAACAGCTTTATAGTGGTCCTGAACGAGGACAAGGGTCTTGAGGTAAAGATGGACAAGGTCCATTACTCGGGGACCAAGGACGGCCGGATCGAATGGGAGCTTACGGCGGACTCGGCCAGGAGGGCAAAGGACGAGGACCTGACGGTACTCGATAACGTCGAGGTCAAGTTCTTCCCCCGAAGGGGGGGCTCGTATGTATTGACCGCGAACGAAGGCAGGTTCCGGGAGGCCGCGGGCGAGATATTTGCCTACGGGGATGTAAAGGTCTCGTCGGATGAGGGCTACACGCTCGATTCCGTTGAGCTCAAGTACTCTATAAAGCAGAAGGAGATAACCTCCGCGGAAAAGGTCGTATTCAAGTCCGGCAACATGGACATTGAAGGTTACGGCCTTTTTGTCGATATAGAGGGCGGGAGGGTCCTTCTCAACAGGGAAGTAAGAGCGGTCTTTAAAGACAAGGCGGCGTGACATGAAAAAAAAGATGATTTTGCCGGCCCTCCTCGCCCTCCTAGTCCTGTCCGTCAATTCGTTCGCCAAGGAGGCGAAAGACCCCGGTACGACGGACGCGAGAAAGCCGGTTACAGTCACCTCGGACACCATGGAGGCGATATCGAACGAAAACCTCGTCATATTCAGGGGCAACGTAGTAGCTATCGAGGACTTCACCTTGTGTTCCGACGAGCTCCAGATACGCTACTCGGAGTCGCGGGACGTAAAAGAGATAGAGGCGAGCGGCAACGTAAGGATATTCAAGGACGACAAGACCTCGACGTCGGACAAGGCGGTCTACGACAGGGCCGAGAGGAAGATAACCCTCACCGGAAAGCCCCAGGTGAAGCAGTGCACCGACACGATCAAGGGCGACAGGATCACGGTATTTCTGGACGATGACAACGCCGTGGTCGAGGGCGACAAGGGCGGCAGGGTAAAGGCGGTCATAATGCCGGAGAAGAAGTGCTCTGAGCCCAGGCAGGAGAAAGCGACGAGTGAAGAAGCTCGCTGTAAAGGGCCTCGCTAAGTCCTATAAAAAAAGGAAGGTCGTCGACGGCGTCAGCCTTCACATAGAGCCAGGCGAGATAGTCGGGCTCCTCGGCCCGAACGGCGCGGGCAAGACCACCACATTCTACATGATAGTCGGGCTCGTCACCCCTGACGACGGCCAGGTGTCGCTCGGCGACAGGGACATAACGACGACCCCGATGTACGAGAGGGCGCGGCTCGGCATAAGCTATCTGCCGCAGGAGCCGTCGGTATTCAGGAAGCTTTCTGTCGAGGAGAACGTAAGATCCATACTCGAGTTCCTGGACGTTCCTAAAAACGAGATGGATACGAGGCTTGAAAAACTCCTTGACGAGCTCGGGGTCCTTCACATAGCGAAAACCAAGGCGTACGCCCTCTCCGGCGGGGAGAGGAGGAGGGTCGAGATAGCGAGGGCGCTCGTGAATTCGCCGTCGTTTCTCCTGCTCGACGAGCCGTTCTCGGGGATCGACCCCATAGCCGTCGGAGACATACAGGACATAATGCTGGAGCTCAAGAAAAAAGGGATAGGGATACTCGTCACCGACCACAACGTCGGCGCTACCCTCGGCATCTGCGACAGGGCGTATATAATAGGGAGCGGGAAGCTCCTTAAGGCAGGCACGCCTACCGAGATACTCGATTCGCGCAAGGTCCGCGAGGTCTACCTCGGGGAGAAGTTCAGGCTTTAGGTTTTTGTTCTTTTCGTACATTCATTCGAAAGAGTTGACGTCAGCGCACCTTAAAGAGCGGCCCCCATGGGTTACGAGCTAAAACAGGAACTAAAACTTACACAGAACCTGGTGATGACGCCGCAGCTCCAGCTGGCGATCAAGCTCCTCCAGCTCTCCAGGCTCGAGCTCGTGGACATGGTACGCGAAGAGGTCCAGACCAACCCGGTCCTCGAGGACAGCGTCGAGGAGGCCCCTGAGACGGAGGCCGTTGCCCAGCCTGAGCCTCCGGCCAAGCCGGAGATCGATTGGGACGCGTACCTCGCGGCGTCGTCGGAGTCGAGGCCCGGCATCGATTTCAACCAGAAGGACGACGAAGAGGACGACTTCATGTCGAATATCTCGTCCTCCGGCGGCTCTCTTAACGAGCACCTTGTCTGGCAGCTCAGCATGCTGGGCCTCCCCGAATATGACCTGAGGCTCGGCGAGTTCATAATAGGCAACATCGAGGAGGACGGGTATCTGAGGCTCGTCGAGCGCGGGTCTTTGAGCGACGACGAGCACGACGCGGCGACTTTGAAGGAAATAGCGCGCTTGACCGGCGCGTCCATCGAAGAGTCCGCGAGGGTGCTCGGCGTCATACAGCAGTTCGACCCTGCCGGCGTGGGCGCGAGGAACATTAGGGAGTGCCTCCTCATACAGGCCCGGTCCCTCCCGGTAAGGGACACCGTAGTCGAGGAGATGATCGCCCATCACCTCGAGAACCTCGGCAGGAAGAACTACAAGGCCATATCAAGGAACTTAAGCGTCACGATGGAAGAGGTCTTCGAGGCGGTCAGGACCATAAACAAGTGCCTGAACCCTACGCCCGGCGCGGGGTTCGGGACGGATGAGTCCCGCGCCATAGTCCCCGACGTATTTATAACCAAGATCGGCGACGACTACGTCATTACGCTCAATGAAGACGGGATGCCGAAGCTCAAGATAAGCCCTTACTACAGGCAGCTCCTCAAAGGCAACGGCAACGGCGCGGTCCACGACAAGGCGAAGGGCTACATACAGGACAAGCTCCGCAGCGCCGTCTGGCTCATAAAGAGCGTCCACCAGAGACAGCGCACCATATACAGGGTCGTCGAGTGCATAGTCAGGTTCCAGAGGGAGTTCCTCGACAGGGGGCTCAAGTACCTCAAACCCCTCGTCTTGAAAAACGTCGCCGAGGAGATAGGCGTCCACGAATCGACCGTAAGCAGGGTCACCTCGAACAAATACGTCCAGACACCGCGCGGCATCTTCGAGCTCAAGTACTTCTTCTCGACCGGCATGTCGTCCTCCGACGGGAGCGATCTGGCGGTCGAGTACATAAAAGAGAAGCTCCGGGACATCATAAAGTCCGAGGATGCGCGGAACCCTTTGAGCGACAAGCAGATAGTCGATATACTGAGCGAGTCCGGCATAGTCATCGCCAGGAGGACCGCCGCCAAGTACAGGGAGGCGCTCGGGTTCCTCTCGTCGAGCAGGAGGAAGGTCCATTATTGATTGACTTTTCGTGCCCGGGGCTTTTATTATGTATCTTGGCGCCGGGGCGGAAGTGCCCCGCTGGAGGCCAGTGCCCAAAGGGACGCCGTGGAGACGGAAAGTAACGCAAGCTGATTTTTAATCGCGCCGGGGTACGGCCCCAAGCGCCTTTATTGAATAAAACCGGAGGTATGGAGATGCGCGTTACCGTTACATTCAGACATATGGAATCGTCTGAAGCACTGAAGAGCTATGCTATCGAGAAGACGGAGAGGCTCGGGAAGTACCTCTTCGAGCCGATCGAGGTCCATTGGGTCCTCTCGGTCGAGAAGATAAGGCACATAGCCGACTGCACCATAGTCGCCAACGGCGTCACCATAAAGGCCCAGGACGACACCCAGGACATGTACGCGGCCATAGACATGGTCCTTGAGAAGCTCGAGAAGCAGGTGAGGAAGCACAAGGAGAAGGTGAAGGACCACAAGCCCCATAACGGCGAGGGAGGCTCTATCCGTTACCCCGCCGAGGGCGCGGCAGAGGCCGGGAGGTCCCCGAGGGTCGTCCGGAAGGAAAACCAGTTCGCGAAACCCATGTCAGTGGAAGAGGCGGTCATGCAGGTCGAGGCCGTAAAGGCCCCGTTCCTCGTCTTCACCGACTCGTCGACGAACAACATAAGCGTAGTCTACAGGCTCGATGACGGCAACTACGGCCTCATAGAGACGACGAAGTGACAACGGCAGCGTAAGGCGATCGCGTCAGGCGCGGCCCTTTGTCCGGCCTTGAAAGAGAATAGGTTTTTCAGAGGTCCTAATGCGCTTTTAGAGGTTTGTTCCTTTGAGAGCCCCCCTTCGCGCGCCACATCGCTCCGAAGGGGGGCTCTCGGTGATTAAAGCCGGTCAGGTGTGTCATGAGGCTCGCGGACGTAATGAAGGAAGACTACATATTCTCCGACCTGAAGGCCAGGGAGAAGCAGGGGGTGCTCGCAGAGCTCGTCTCGGACATCTCCCCGAAGCTTGAGAGGCTCGACGGCGGGTCCGTCCTCTCCGCGCTGCTCGAAAGGGAAAAGCTCGGCACGACCGGCATAGGCCACGGGGTCGCGATCCCTCACGGCAAGGTCAAGGGCCTCACCGATATAAAGGTGTTCTTCGGGAGAAGCAAGAAGGGGGTCGACTTCAACTCCATGGACCGGATGCCGGTCTACATCTTCTTCCTCATAGTCGCCCCGGAGAACTCGGCGGCGGCGCACCTGAAGATCCTCGCCTGCATCTCGCACCTCTTGAAGAACCAGGACCTGAGGACCCGGCTCATGAAGGCCGAGGACCCCTCGGAGATATACAGGATAATAACAGAGGCCGACAGGAAGAGCGGCCTCGTCTGACCGGGCGAAAGGGATTAGGGACTTATCAGTCTTGGTAACCTTAAGTCAGACGCGGGAGTAAAAAAGCATGGGAGTGCCGGTCAAGGAGGTACTGGAGGCGAAGGAGCTCAAGGAGTTCTCGCTCGTCCTCGTCGCCGGTGAGCGGGGTCTCGGAAGGGAGCTCCAGACGTCCCGCATACAGAAGCCCGGGCTCCTCCTTACCGGGCTCCTCGAAGAGCTCCACTCCGACAGGCTGCAGATATTCGGGGCCGCCGAGATAGGCTATTTACGGAGCCTCAAGAAGGAAAAGCTCGAAAGGACGCTCGGCCTCCTGGAGAGGGCCCTGATACCCGGCATAATAGTCACGAGGGAGCTCGAGCCCCCGGACTTCCTCCTGAAGCTCTGCGCCGAAAAAAGCATCCCCCTCATAAAGACCCGCCACACATCGTCGTACCTCATAGAAGGAGTCACCAAGTACCTCGAGGAGAGGCTCGCGCCTTCGACGACGCTCCACGGGGTCCTCGTCGACGTCCTCGGCGTCGGCATACTGATAATAGGCAAAAGCGGCATAGGGAAAAGCGAGTGCGCGCTCGACCTCGTCTCGCGGGGCTACAGGCTCGTCTCCGACGACGTGGTGATAGTCAAAAAGCTGCCCCCCTCGCTCCTCTTCGGGACGTCTTCGGACCTTATCCGCTACCACATGGAGATAAGGGGGTTGGGGATAGTCAACATAAAAGACCTCTTCGGCATAACGGCGATAAGGGAGAGAAAGCAGATGGACCTCGTCGTCGAGCTCATCAAATGGGAGTCCGACAGCGAGTACGAGCGGCTCGGGTTCGAGGAGAAGACTTACGATATCCTGGGCGTGGGCCTCCCGTACCTCCGCGTGCCGGTCTCCCCTGGCAGGAGCGTCGCCGCGATAGTGGAGGTGGCGGCCCGGAACCAGATATTGAAGATAATGGGGCATCACTCGGCGAAGAATTTGGAGGCCCACCTGGATAACGCGATGAAGGGCCTCCAGAAGGCGAAGAATTGAAAGAGATAAGGTTCGTAGTGTTGAGCGGGCCCTCGGGCTCGGGGAAATCCACGGTCATAAAGGCGCTCGAGGACCTCGGTTTTTTCTGCGTGGACAACATGCCTGTCGCGCTTCTCCCCAAGTTCATGGAGTTGCTCGCGCAGTCCGGCGAGATAACAAAGGTCGCGGCCGTAGTCGACATCCGCGAGCGCCAGTTTTTGAAGGAGTTCACGCCTGTTTTCAACGAGCTCAAGGCGGCGGGCTACACCGCGGAGCTCATCTTTCTCGACGCGTCGGATGAATCCCTCGTCCGTAGGTTCAGCGAGACCAGGAGGCGCCACCCGCTGGCGGACTCGGACACGCCGCTCGAAGGTATCCTCCGCGAAAGGGATATCCTCAAGGAGGTGCGGGAGCACGCGGACAAGGTCATAGACACGACCGGGTTTACCGTCCACGACCTCCGGGACACCATAAAGGAATACTTCTCCGGGCCAGTCGCGCACGGCAGGATGTCCGTGAACGTCATTTCGTTCGGGTACAGGTACGGCATACCCACCGACGCCGACCTCGTCTTTGACATAAGGTTCCTGCCGAACCCTTACTTCGTGAGTTCGCTTAAGTGGCTCGACGGAAAGGACGAAAAGGTGAGGGAGTTCGTCCTCTCGAACCCCGAGACCAGGGAGTTCCTGAAAAGGCTCCGCTCTTTTCTCGATTACCTCATCCCCCTGTACTGGAAAGAGGGGAAGTCGTACCTTACCATCGCAATAGGGTGCACCGGCGGGAAGCACCGCTCTGTGGCCATAACCGAGTACCTCGCCGACGAGATAGGTTCCGAATCCGTCGTTACGAAAAAACGGCACAGGGACATGTACCGGGTCTGAATCGACACACTACGGAGATGAGAAGAAGATGATAGGAGCCGTAATAATCACGCACGGCGGGCTCGCCGGAAGCCTTGTAGAGGCCGCCGAGGCGATCGCCGGGAAGATAGACGGGGTAAGGACGGTATCGGTCACGAGGTCTGACACCACCGAGAGCGTCCGGGCGCTCCTCGCCGCCTCCATCAAAGAGGTGAACGCCGGCAACGGGGCGATAGTCTTTACGGACATGTTCGGCGGCACGCCGACGAACATCGCGCTTTCGTTCATGGAGGACGGGAAGGTGGAGGTCATAACGGGCGTGAACCTCCCCATGATACTCAAATTCGTCGGCCACAGGACTGAAAAGGGCCTCTCGGGCCTCGCCGTCTTGCTGAAGGAATACGGGCAGTCCTCGATAGTGCTGGCCGGCGACATATTGAAGGAACGGAAATAACATCCTGAGTTCTTTTTTTGGTAAAATGGAGACATGGCGTCCGGGCGGCACGGGACGCTCCGCGGCGAAAGGCTCTCATGGTCATTCTTGTCAGGGTTGACGACAGGCTCCTGCACGGGCAGATAATCTGCTCGTGGGTGCCGCACATAAAGGCCGACGCCCTCGTCGTGGCCTCCGACGAGGCGGCGCGGGACAGCCTTGTCTCCGAGATAATCTCGTCGTGCGGCCACAAGGGGCTCTCTGTCTGCGTCAAATCGATAAAGGACGCCGTGGCGCACGTCAACTCGGGCGAGTGCGGGGTCAGGGTGATACTCATAGTCGGGGACCTGTTGGACGCGATGGCCGTCTACGAGGAGGGCTTCAGGTTCGAAACGCTCAACCTCGGGAACATCCATCACGAGGAGGACGGACGCGAGGTCACGCCGTCGATAATAATAAACCGCGAGGACGAGGAAATAATAAGGCGTTTCGAGTCCCTCGGGGTGAGGATGGACATAAGGGACGTGCCCGCGTCCGCACCGGCCCGCCACGGGGCGGGGAGATGCCCGTGAACGCGGCGCTCACGGGCGCGATACTCGTTTCAGTCGCGGGCGGGGTCCTCTCGCTCGACAGGACCGCGGCATTTCAGGTGATGGTATCGAGGCCGCTCGTGACCGCGCCCGTCATAGGGTACCTGCTCGGCCACCCTTTGTGGGGGCTTCTGGCGGGTGCCGTGCTTGAGATCCTCCTTATAGGCGACCTCCCGGTAGGGAGGTATGTGCCCGTGCACGAGACGTCGCTATCCGCCCTCGTTACCGGCTTGGTCGTTGCGGCCCTCGAAGGCACTGGGGCCTCCGAAGGCTACGCGGGGCTCAAGAGCGAGATGACGGTCCTGCCGCTTGCGATACTCATTGCGTTACCGGCAGGCAGGGTCTTTCAGAAGGCCGATATAATGGCGAGGAAGATGAACGCCAGGCTCTTTGACACGGCGTCGGTATCGGTCGATGGGGGAGGAGGGGCGGCGCTCATCCGCAACAACCTCAAGGGCGCCGTCCTCTTTCTCATTGCCAATACGGTCGCGCTCCTCTTGACCGCGGTGCCGCTCATGCTCGGGGCGGGCTATTTTTTTACGGGGTTTGAGCTCAAGCCCTTTACGGCGGCCTTCGCCGGGTTGCTCCTCGTGGGGGCGGGGGCCGCGGCCTGGTCGATTACGACCGGCAGGTCGGCCTATGTATTCGGGGCCTCCGCGGCGGCTGGAGGGGCTCTCCTTACATGGCTCGCGCTATGATATCGGGGAGGTCGTTCATAAAGGTCTTCCTCGGATCGTTCTTCATACAGTCGTCATGGTCGTTTGAAAAGATGCAGGGGCTCGGGTTCGCCGCGGCGATCGCCCCGGCGCTTGAAGAGATATACGGGGCGGACGAGGGGCTCAAAAAAGGCGCGCTCAAGCGCCACCTCGCGTTCTATAACGCGCACCCTTACATGGCCTCTCCGGTCTTAGGCGCTACGATAAACATCGAGGAGAAGGCGAGAAAGGGCGAATGCCCGAAAGAGGCGCCGTCTAAATTCAAGTCCGTCGTCATGGGCCCGTACGGGGCGATAGGAGACGCGTTTTTCTGGGGGGCGGTCAGGCCGCTCGCATCGATTGCCGGCGTGCTCGCCGCCGTCCTCTGGTCCATGTGGGGGCCTATAGTTTTCCTTGCCCTCTATAACGTCTTCCATCTCCTCATGAGGTGGTACGGGTTGAAGAAGGGGCTCGAGCTGGGCGACGGGGTCGTCGCGTTCATCAAGTCGCTGGACCTGCCCAGGTGGGCCGTAAGGCTCAAATACCTCTCGGCGGCCCTCCTTGGAGTCTTGTGCGCCGTGACCGCGGTGAGCCTCCTGCCTCCTTCCGGGAATGGGGCGGCAAAGACGGCATCGGCGGTCCTGGCAAGCATCGCGGCGGCGGTTTTATCGGGTTATGCGTTCAAGAAAGGGGCTACGATTCAGGCGCTCGCCTCTGTCGTCCTCATACCACTAATACTATACGGGATAATATTCTAAGATGGACGGCGCGATCGAAAAGACATTCAGGATCAGGAACAAGCTCGGGCTCCACGCGAGGGCGGCCTCGCTCTTCGTACAGCTCGCCAGCAAGTTCGACTCCGACATATTTGTCGCGAAGAACGGCCAGGAAGTGAACGGGAAATCCATCATGGGCATCCTCATACTGGCCGCGGCGCAGGGCTCGGAGATAACTTTGAAGGTCAACGGGGGGGACGCCGTGGGCGCGATTAACGCGCTCGGCGAGCTCATAGACAACGGGTTCGGCGAGGACTGATGACGGAAGCGAAGAAACAGGTAGTATTGATGAAGGGGATAGGCGTCTCCTCGGGCATCGTCATAGGAAAGGCGTACCTGATGGAGCGGGGCGCCATCGAGCCCGCGCAGTTCTGCTACCTGGACTCCTCCGAGACCGAGAGGGAGATCGAGCGCTTCACGAACGCCGTGAAGGAGTCCCGCGACCAGCTGCTCCGCATAAAGCGCAAGATGGAGCACGACGGCAAGGGCAAGGAGCACATCCGCATCATCGAAGCCCACCTCCTGATACTCAAGGACAACATGCTCATCAATGACACCATAAAGGTCATAAAGGATGAGCGCGTCAACGCAGAGTGGGCCTTGAAAAGCGTGCTTAAGGGGGTAAAGGACTACTTCGACAAGATCGACGACGAGTACCTGAAAGAGCGCTCGATGGACATCGAGCACATAGTGAACAGGGTCCTCCTTAACCTCATGGGGAGGAAACATGAGTCCATCTCGGAGATAAAGTCCCCCTCCATAGTAATCGCCCACGACCTCGCCCCGACGGACACCGCCCAGATGACGAAGGGCATGGTGCTCGGGTTCCTGACCGACGCCGGAGGCAGGACCTCGCATACGGCGATCATGGCCCGCTCGCTCGAAATTCCGGCGGTAGTCGGCCTTGAGACCGCCACGCGCAAGGCCGAGATGAATGACACCATCATCGTCGACGGCACGACGGGCACCGTCATCATAAACCCGTCGGACTCCGTAATCGACGTCTACAGGAAGCGCAAGGAGAGGTACGAGAGCTACGGCAGGGCGCTCTTCCACTACAAGGACCTCCCCTCCGAGACTACCGACGGCCGCAGGGTCCGCATCATGGGCAACATGGAGATAGTCGAGGAGATAGACTCGCTTGTCGAGCACGGCGCCGACGGCATAGGGCTCTACAGGACCGAGTTCCTGTATCTCAACAGGAAGGACCTGCCCTCCGAAGAAGAGCACATAAAGGCGTACAAGAAGGTCATAAAGAAGATGGCGCCGCACCCGGTTACCATAAGGACGCTCGACATCGGCGGGGACAAGGTCCTCTCCCACATGGACGGCCCGAAGGAGATAAACCCGGCGATGGGCCTGCGCGCGATAAGGTTCTGCCTCAAGAACACCGACATATTCAAGGTCCAGCTCCGGGGCATGCTCGCGGCGAGCGCCTACGGCAAGATAAGGATACTCTTCCCGATGATCTCCGGGATCGAGGAGATAAGGCAGGCGAAGGCCCTCCTTGAAGAGGCGAAGACGGAGTTGAAGGCCGAGGGGAGGCACTTCGACGAGAACGTCGAGACAGGCGTGATGATAGAGATACCGTCGGCCGCCATAATAGCCGACCTCATCGTAAAAGAGGTGAACTTCATCTCCATAGGCACGAACGACCTCCTCCAGTACTCGCTCGCCATAGACAGGGTGAACGAGCACGTGGCGTACCTCTACGAGCCCTTCCACCCGGCGGTGCTCCGCATCATAAAGACGGTCTCTGAGGCGGCAAACAAGGCCGGCGTCTCGGTCGGGGTCTGCGGCGAGATGGCCGGAGAGCCCGAGTACGCGCTCATACTCCTCGGCTTCGGGGTCGACAACCTCTCGATGAACGCCTTCTCGATATTGAAGGTAAAGAGGCTCATCCGCTCCATAAGCTACACGGAGGCTAAAAAGATATGCAAGGCCATAACCGGGTTCGCGACAGCCAAGGAGGTCGAGGGCTACATAAACCAGAAGCTCCCGGGCCTTTACAAGGAAGAGTTCTGGAGCTGACGGGCGCTTCCCGGGGGCTTTAGCGGGAGGCAGGGTCGGAAGACGGGACACCGCGCGCATCAGTGTTAAAATAGAAGAAATCCGTTGACAATTTTCCCCAAACATTAAATAATTAGCATCTTGCAATCAGAGACTCTCCGTATTGACGGAAAAAAGGAGGAAATGGGAATGAGGGAGTACCTTTTTACATCGGAATCGGTAACCGAAGGCCACCCGGATAAGGTCGCTGATCAGGTATCAGACGCCATATTGGACGCCATACTCAAGCAGGACCCGAAGAGCAGGGTCGCCTGTGAAACGCTCGTTACGACGGGTGTAGCCATCATAGCCGGCGAGATAACGACCAACGCCCAGGTGAACTACCCGGACGTCGTCCGTGAGACGATAAGGGACATCGGATACACCGACGCCGCCATGGGCTTCGATTACAAGACCTGCGCCGTGATGGTGACGCTCGACAGGCAGTCGCCCGACATCGCCATGGGCGTTGATACCGGCGACAACAAGGAGCAGGGCGCCGGAGACCAGGGGCTCATGTTCGGGTACGCCTGCGACCACACCCCTGAACTCATGCCCATGCCGATCGATCTCGCCCACAAGATAACGATGAGGCTCGCCGAGGTGAGGAAGAAGGGTATACTTAACTTCATAAGGCCCGACGGCAAGAGCCAGGTGACGGTAAAGTACGTCGACGGCCGCCCGGTCGCGGTGGACACCGTCGTCGTCTCCAGCCAGCACTCGCCCGAGGTCGACAACAAGACGCTCCGCGAAGGCATCATCGAAGAGGTCGTCAAAAAGGTCGTCCCCGCGAACCTCCTTACCCCCAAGACCAAGTACCACATCAACCCGACCGGCAAGTTCGTCGTGGGCGGCCCGCACGGCGACTGCGGCCTTACCGGCAGGAAGATAATCGTCGACACCTACGGCGGCCACGGCTCCCACGGCGGCGGCGCGTTCTCGGGCAAGGACCCGTCGAAGGTCGACAGATCCGCCTCCTATCTCGCGAGATACATAGCGAAGAACGTCGTTGCCGCGGGGCTTGCCGCCGAGTGCGAGTTACAGCTCGCCTATGCGATAGGGGTCGCCGACCCGGTCTCGGTCATGGTCGACACCTTCGGCACCGAAAAGATTCCCGTTGAGAAGATAGAGGCGCTCATAAAGGCGAACTTCCGCATGAAGCCC
>JACREV010000097.1 GCA_016218095.1 Deltaproteobacteria bacterium
GCAAAAGAAGCTTAGAGAGTTCCTGCCCAAGGCCGCGGCGGTTTTGAACCCCGTGGACATGATCGCCACCGCGCCGCCGGAGTCCTTCAAGAAGGCGCTCTCCATCATGCTCCAGGACCCGGAGATAGATTCCATCATCGTCATCTACATCCCGCCGCTTGTCACAAAGCCGGAGGACGTCGCCGAGGCGGTCGGGGAGGCGTTGTCGAGCTACATGGGGGATAAACCCGTCATCACATGCTTCATGATGTCTCAAACCACGCTCGCCGGGATAAGGAAGAGCGCGAAGTACCCGCTCAGGCCCTTCATCTTCCCGGAGGACGCGGTCCAGGCACTGTCGCTCGCATACAACTACTCTCAGTACAAGGAGATGGAGGAGGGGACGGTCGTAAAGTTCCCGGAGATAGACGCAGAGAAGATACGCTCGAAGGACTGGGTCGGCGCGATATTGAAAAGAAAGGGCTGGCTCATGCCGGAAGAGGCGATAGCGCTTCTCCGCGAGTACGGGATACCGGCCGCGGATACGCTTGTGGCGAGGTCGGCGGACGAGGCGGCCATAGCGGCGGACAGGCTCGGCTACCCGGTCGTCATGAAGATACGCTCTTCGCGCATAGTCCATAAGACGGACGTCGGAGGCATAGCCGTGAACCTCATGAGCGCCGACGACGTAAAGAGGGCGTTCTCGATGATGCTCTTAAAAGTCGAGTCGGCCGGGTTCGCCGGCGAGACCGACGGCGTAATCATACAGAGCATGGCAAAGGGCGGGCAGGAGATGATAGTCGGCATGTCACAGGACGCGCTATTCGGTCCGCTCATCATGCTCGGGCTCGGAGGCGTCTCGGTAGAGCTTTTAAAAGACGTCGCCTTCTCCATTCACCCGGTAAGGGACGCCGACACCGACAGGATGCTACGGGAGCTCAAGAGCCTCCCGCTCCTTCAGGGCTACCGTGGAAGGCCAATGGGGGACATAAAGGCATTGAAAGAAGCGCTCTTGAGGTTCTCGTCGCTCGTAGAAGACTTTCCGGAGATAGACCAGATAGAGATAAACCCGCTACTCGTGCTGGAAGAGGGCAGAGGCCTCGTCGCGCTCGATGTGAGGGTCTATATGAACCCTCCGGAGGGTTCGTCCGTGATAAAAAAATGACCCCGCAATGACTCCCCGGAGATCCGTTCAACTGTCCTTGCCGCATGGGGTCCTTCCACTCATAAACCGGTAAATCAAAATGCTATTGCTCCGACGCGCGCTCATGGCAGGCATCGCGCTATGCCTCCTTCTCATAATAATCTCCCTCGTCGCCTTCCACCTCGTGCCCATCGAGATCCTCGAGGCGCGCCTTAAGGAGGAGGCCGAAAGCAGGGCCGGGCTGACGATTACGGAGCAGTCGTTGAGGAGGACACTGCCCGCCGGGATAGAGGCAAAAGGCGTCGATATAGCGCTCAAGGGGAAAGAGCCCTTCATCCATATCGACGACATCGCGGCATGGCCCGATTACGCCGCCCTTCTCTCAGGCAAGGTGCGGTTTTCGTACGCGGGAGCGATCGAAAAGGGGGTAGTGAAGGGGCACGCGGGGTTCGGGCTTCTTGGCGGGTCTCAAATACGCTTTGACGCAGGCGGGGTCCCTGTGAGCGCCGTACCCGCGCTCAACAGGTTCGTTACGGGCCTTAGCGGGTCTTTCGCCGGGAGAGCGGTGGTCTCTACGCACGGGGAGGGGAGTTGCCCTTCCGGTTTTGCCGAGTTCAGGGGCGACGGCCTTGAGGGCGGCAAGGTGAGTTTCAAGGGGATACCGCTTTCAGTCGGCTCGATAGGGGACGCGGGGCTTGACGCGAGGTTCTCGGAGTGCAGGGTCGATCTCAAGGGGCTCTGGCTGGACGGGAGCGACCTATCGGCGAGGATCGAAGGGAAGATAAAGATCGAGAGGCCGTTGAACAGGTCCTTGCTCGACCTTACGCTCGAGCTCGTACCCAAGAAGCCACTTTTTAAAGGTGATGGTGACGTGCTTGCTATTCTAAAACAGTTCCAGGGCTCGGCGAATTATTTCAAAGTGCCTGTCAGGGGCACGCTCGGGTCCCCGACCCTCGGCGGCTAATCATACCTGCCTTTCTCGATATCATCGAGGGCGGCCCGCGCGCCTTCCGCGCCGGGGAAATCCTTGTTCGACAAAGCGGCCCTAAGCTCTGTTTTCGCGCGCTTCAAATCGCCTTTCGCGAGATAGGCCATGCCGAGGTGATAACGGAAGACCGGGTTCCCCGGCTCCTGATCGACGCACTCCCTTAAAAGCGAGACCGCCTTTAGCATCGCCCCCTTCCTGTAATAGACCCAGCCGAGGGTGCCGGTTATGGTTGGGTCGTCCGGGAGCGACCCCTTGGCCATCTCGGCGAGCGGCAGGGCCTCGTCTATCTTCCTGTTAGTCTCCGCGTAGATGTACGCGAGGTTGTTCGCGGCAGGAGCGAAGGACGGGTCTTTGTCAAGCGCCTTCAGGTACACGGCCTCAGCCGACGGGAGGTCTCCCTTCGATTCATGGACGAGCCCTAATAGCATATAGGGCTGGAGGAAGCTGGGGTCCCTTGCGATAGCCTCCGTAAGCTTTTGAACGGAGGCGGAGAGGTCGCCTTTCCGCGCGTATACCGACCCGAGCTCCGCGTAGGCGGTCACGAGCGTCCCGTCGAGGTCTATCGCCCTGGCGAGCGACTCCTCCGCCTTTTCGAGGTCATTGACCCTGGAGTAGAGCCTCCCGAGCACCTCGTGCGCGCCGGCGTTCGATGGGTTGCGCTCGGTCTCGGTCTTGATGCGGGCTATGGCCTTTGTCCGACCCCCGGTCCGGAGGTGGATGTACGCGAGCTTCGAGAGGGGCCCCGGCATACCTGGACGTAACGAGAGCGCGCGCTCGAACTCTTCCATGGCAAGCGGTATCCTGCCGTCCTGCAGGAAGACCTCTCCGAGACCTTCGTAGCCCCTGGGGTCGCCGGGGGCGGACCTTGTCGCAACGAGGAAGTACCTCTCGGCGGCGCGCGCGTTTCGCTCCTTCAGGTAAACCCTCCCGGCTACGAGGTTTGCCGCGAGGTCGTCAGGCCTTCTCTTGATTATCTCGAGCGCCTCGTCGAGGGCGAATCTCAAGTCCCCCGAGTTGTAGTATATCTCGGAGAGCGCGACGCGCGCGGCGATAAACGACGGCTCGATCCGTAAAGCCTCGCCAAACTCGGACTTGGCCTGCTCCGTGTTACCTTCCTTCCTGAACAGCGTCCCGAGCGCGAAGTGCGCCGTTGGGAGACCCGGCTCCGTCCTTATCGACTCCTTCAGGTCCGCTATCGCCTCCGAGGTCCTCCCCCCGGCGGCCTTCAGCCTGCCACGGAGATAAAGCCCGAAGGCGTCCCCGGGCTCGGCCTTCAATATGTCGTAGACGTAGGGCGCGGCCTCGGCCCCGCTATTGTGGTTCATGAGTATCTCGGCGGCCCGTTTCTTGAGTACGATCTGGTCGTCGGCCTTGCCGAAACCGGACCTGCAGGCGTCAAGCGCGTCCCCGTCGCGCCCGGTCGAGATAAAGAAATCGGAAAGGAGCATGTACCCGCCGGCCTTTCCTGGGTCGTCCGCCACAAGGTCCCTGTAAACCTGTTCCGCTTCCCTGTACCTCCGCGTCGATGAATACAGGCCTCCGAGCGCGGAGCGCGCCGCCTTCCTGTCCCTGATCTTCGATACGGAGCCCTTAAGGAGCGATTCCGCCTCTCCCAGCCTGCCTTCCTGGTAAAAGAGGCTTACGAGTGCGAGCCTCGGGGCTACGTCCGAGGGGTCGATCGACAAGGATTTTCTGAGCATCGCTTCGGCCATCCGGCGCTCGCCGCTTGAGGCGTATACGCTTGCGCCCACAACGTACGGCTTGACCGAGCCGGGGTTAGTCTTCAGGACCTCGTCTATCATCTCCATGGCCTTCTCGTACTCCTTACGGCCTGCGAGGGCGGAGGCGTATATCAGACGGGCTTCGGTGTTGTAGGGCTCGGCTTTGAGCGCCTCGGAGGCCATCTCCGCGGCCCTCGTGAACTCCTTTGAGGCAAGATAGAGCTCCCCGAGCCTGAGAAGGGCATCGGTGTAGCCGGGCTTCAATTCCACCGCCCTTGAGAGCTCCTTGTAGGCCCTGACCGCGTTGGAAGCGTCTGCGCGTTTCATATAGGCGAGCGCGAGATGATAGAGCCCCTCGGGGCTGTTCGGGTTTATCTGGAGCGCGTTCTTGAACTCTATCTCGGCCTCAAGCGGCATCGCGTCCGAGAGGTACTTCCTGCCGCTCTCCATGTAGTTATCGAACTTCTCCTCCGGGCGGAGGCCGCATGAGTAGAGCATGGCGAGAAGAACGAGCGCCAGGGCTGTAACGGATGGCTTGAATCCGGGAGATACGCGCATTTTTTGTTACCCCAGACCGCTTAAGTCCCTGAGGACCGCCTTCGCGTCCTCGGCCTCGGCGAACCCGTCGCTTAAGTCCAGCGCCCTTTCGAGCGACTCCTTCGCCTCTTTCGCCTTGTCGAGTTTGCGTTGCACTAGCCCGAGCCTGTAGTAGACCGTCGGTTTCTCGGTCCCGGCCCTCACAAGCGCCGAATAGGCGGTGAGGGCGTCTTCGAACCTCCCGAGCTTGAAATACGCCCAGGCGAGCGCCTCTCTCGCCTCGGCGTCCTCGGGGTTCGCCTCGACCCCTTTAAGCGCGTACTTGAGGGCCTGCTCCATCTCGCCCTTTTTTATGAGCGCGCCGGAGAGCCTGGAGTACCCTGCGGCCATCTGGGGCGAGCTTGCCACGGCCTTCCTGTATTCGGAGACCGCATCGTCAAACCTCGAGGCCTTTTCATAGAGGTCGGCGAGTATCATCGCGAGCCTGTACGAGCCCGGCTCTATCTTTTGGGCCTTCCGGTAGTACAGGGCGGCCCTATCGTACTCGCCCTTCGATTCGAGCACCTCTCCAAGCTCGACATAATGCGTTATAAGCCCCGGATGCTTTTCTATCGCAGAAAGGTACGTCTCCTCGGCCTCGGCTATGTTGCCGAGCCGGGCCTCGGCCCTCGCCCTCGTGATAGTAAAGAACGGGGACTCCTCCTTATGGACGAGCAGCATCGAATCGACGGCCTCGATCGCCTGTATATGGAGCCCGGCCCTCATGAGCACGTAAGAGAGCGAGAGCCTTGCCGGAAGCTCCGCGGGAGCGGAGCGGACGTGCTCGGACATCCTGAAGCCGGCCCTGCTCAAGTCCGGGAAGATATCTCCGGCCTTCAGGAACTCGATATCCGCTTCGCCTGGTTTGCCTTCGGAGAGGAGGACCGCCCCCAGGATGAGATGGCCCGCGTCGTCGAGCGGGTCGACCTCTATCGCCTTCGTTGCCGCTTCCTTCGCTCCCTTGTAGTCGCCGAGGAGGTGCATCGCGGCCGCGGCGTTAAGGTACGGCTCCTTGAGTTGAGGGGATCTGGCTATTATCTTCCTGAAGTTTTGGGCCGCGCCCTCGTAGTCCTTTCTTACGAGCCTCGTGAGGCCGATAAAGTAGGAGGTCATGTGAAACTCGGGGTTCAGCTCGCTCAAGGCCTCAAACTGTCTTTCCGCCTCCTCGGGCCTGTCGGTTAGGAGGTAGCAGGTGCCGAGGACGAGGTACGCCCCGGATGAGCGCGCGTCGTCCTCTATCGCCTTTTCCGCGTACTCGGCGGACTTCGCGTAATCGCCTTCGGCGAGGTGTATCCTGCTCAAGTTAAGGTAGTCGGGGTTGGTCGCAAGGAGCTTTTCATAGTAGGCCCTCGCGTTCTTGAGCAACCCCTGCCCGAGATAGATGGAGGCGACCTGGCGTATCACCGCCGGGTCTTCCTTTATCTTCAGGGATTCGAGGAAGTAGACGAGCGACTTGTGGTACCTCTTCCTCCCCGAGTAGTAGCGCCCCATGACGCCGTAGATCTCGGAGGCGAAGAGCCCGTCGACCTTCATGGCGCGCTCGGCCTGCCTTAGAGCCATGCGTTCGTCGTCGAGGTTGAGGTAGGCCATTGTGAGGAGAAAATATGAGGTAAGGTCCCTGGGGTCCTCGATGGCTATCTTTTCCTCAAGCTCCACGACCTTCCTGAACTCGTTTTTCTTGAGGAGCTCGATAGAGACGTCGTGTCTCGACTCAAGCCCGGGGGCGAGCGGTACCGCGTGCGACGGCGCATGGAAGACGAAGATTGCGACGACAACGGACAGGACCGCCGCGACAGACCTCATCAAAGCGAGTTTTTTCACGCCGCGCCTCCATTTTGGATAAAGACAAGTATACACGGGAAAATAGAGTTTGCAGGCCTGTACTGACTTATACCAGCCGTCTTTACGGCAGTTTGCCGGACTCTCCTACCTGGTCCTTATGTTGTACCTCGTAATGAGCCTGGAGAGGTACTGCCTGCTTATGCCGAGCTCCACAGCCGAGCGCGTAACCGCGCCCTTGTTCCTAAGGAGCGTTTCCTGTATCAACCTTTTCTTGAACCGCTCCTTGGCCTCGATGAAACCGGCTCCGGTCTCCTCCGCGGTTTCATTCTCTCCCAGGGCAAGGTCCTCAGGCGTTATCTCTTTGCCTCTGCAGAGGGCGACGGCCCTTTTTACCTTGTTCTCAAGCTCCCTGATGTTCCCGGGCCACGTGTAGGATTTAAGGGCGTCGACAGCGGCCCTCGAATAGCCCGATACCTGTATATTGAACTCGGATGAGTATTTCCTGAGGAGCTTTAGCGCCATGACGCATATGTCCTCCCCGCGCTCACGAAGCGGCGGCATCTCGAGTATCACTACCCCGAGCCTGTAGAAGAGGTCCTCCCTGAAGGACCCCTTCCTGATCATCGATCTCAGGTCCCTGTTCGTCGCGGCGATGACCCGCGCGTTCACCTCTACCGGGTTCCGTCCGCCGATCGGCTCTATGGCGCTCTCCTGGAGGAACCTTAGGAGCTTGACCTGTAGCTTCGGGGAGAGTTCGCCGACCTCGTCCAAAAAGAGCGTGCCGCCGTCCGCGCCCTCTATCCTGCCGGCCTTTCTGGAGTCGGCCCCGGTAAACGAGCCCTTCTCGTACCCGAAAAGCTCGCTCTCAAGGAGGTTTTCAGGTATCGCGCCGCAGTTTATGACTGTAAGCGGCCCGTCCTTGCGCGCGCTCATGAGGTGTATCGCGTTCGCGGCGAGCTCCTTACCGGTGCCTGATTCGCCTAACACGAGGACCGGCACGTCGACCGGCGCGACCTTCCCGATGACGCGGAAGACCTCCTGCATGGGCTCGCTCTCCCCGGTCATCTCGAACGGGGGGCCATTCGCGGAAACTTCCGCGGGCCTGCGCTCCCGCCGTATCCGGAAGAGGTCGGCGGCCCTTCTTACCACCACGCAGAGCTCCTTGAAATCCACGGGCCTCTCGAAGAGGTCGTAAGCCCCGGCGTCGAGGGCCTTAAGCCCGGCGTCCGCGAGGCCATCCGAGACCACGACGACCCTAAGGTCCATGTCGAGCCTTGAGATCTCCGAGACCGCCTGCCGCGCTCCAAACGGGTCTCTGCCGGACATGAGGTCGACGACAGCCGCCGAGTGGGCCTCTGCTCTCAGCATGCGGAGGGCGTCGTCAAGCCCGGGCGCCTCGCTGAAGCAGAAGCCGGGCGGCATCTCGCGTTTGAGCCCCGCCGCGATCCCGGCGTCCGGGCTCAATATGAGCACGGGCTTAATCCTGGACATGGGTCGACCCCTTATGCCTTGACGATCTTGTCGCTCTGTATGCCGGCGGTGGCGTTCCTCGTGTCCACGACGAGCCGGCTGTTCTCGACTATCCGGGGATAGTCGTACGAGCTGTGGTCCGTGGCTATGAGGACGCAGTCGTATCGTTTGAGCCCCTTGTAGTCGAGCTCCCTGGAGCGGAGCTTCATCGGCCTTCTGTGGCATTCTGCGACGGGTATGAACGGGTCGTTGTATGAGACCTCCGCCCCCTTCTCCTTCAATATCCTTATGAGCTCGAGAGAGGGGGATTCGCGCAGGTCGTCGACGTTCTTTTTGTAGGCAACGCCTAAAAGGAGTATCTCCGAGCCCCGTATGCTTTTCCCCCTGCCGTTCAGGGCCTCCATCACCTTCTGGACGACGTAGTACGGCATGTTGGTGTTTATCTCGCCGGCGAGCTCTATGAAGCGCGTGGAAAAATCGTACTCGCGCGCCTTCCACGTCAGATAAAACGGGTCTATGGGGATGCAATGGCCTCCGAGCCCAGGCCCGGGATAGAAGGCCTGGAAGCCGAACGGCTTGGTGTTGGAGGCCTTTATCACCTCCCAGACGTCGATATCCATCCTGTCGCAGAGCATCTTGAGCTCGTTAACAAGCGCGATGTTGACCGAGCGGTAGATGTTCTCGAGGAGCTTCGACATCTCGGCGACCTTCGTGGAGCTTACCGGTATCACGGAATCGACTATCTTCGAGTAGAGCGCGCACCCGGCCTTCGCGCACCGCTCCGTTATCCCGCCGACTATCTTCGGCGTGTTCCGCGTCGTGAAGTCTTGTCTCCCCGGGTCCTCCCTTTCGGGGGAGAAGACGAGGAAGAAGTCGCGCCCGGCCTTAAGCCCGTCCCTTGCGAAAAGCGGCAGGAGTATCTCCTCGGTCGTGCCTGGGTAGGTGGTGGATTCGAGCGAGACGAGCGTGCCGGGCCTTAAGTGTCTCGCGACCTCCCGCGCCGAGGCCTCGACGTGCGTGAGGTCGGGCTCGCGCTTGTCAGAGAGAGGCGTCGGGACGCATATGATTATCGCGCCCGCCCTGGAAAGGAGCGAGAAATCGGTCGTTGGATGGAAGGCGGGCGAGGGGCCGTTGACGAAACCCGCGATTTTTTCCGACGGGATGTGCTTTATGTAGGACTCCCCGTCGGTAAGAGACCTGACCTTTGACGCGTCCAGGTCGAAGCCTATCACCCTGAACCCTTCCTCGCAGAACCGGAGCACTATCGGGAGCCCGACGTAGCCGAGCCCCACAACACCCACCGTGATATTCTTCCCGTCGATTGACCGTAGGAGGTCTTTATAGAATCCCGCCATGTCTACCCCTTTCTCTGCGCGTCCAGCATAGGATGTCTTTTGATGATGCTGTGGACAGTCGGCCTGCTGAGTCCCAGCTCCTCCGCGGCCCTGCTTATGTTCCCGTTATGTTTTTGGATGGCGAGTTGGACGAACTTTACTTCGAGGTCCTCTTTGGCTTTCTTAAGGTCGAGCGTCTCTCTCTTTTCCTCGCCGGGCGTAAAACCGAGGTCGGAGGGCCTTATGAGGTGTCCCTCGGCGAAGGTGACGGCCCTCCTGATCCTGTTTTCGAGCTCCCTCACGTTGCCCGGCCAGTCATGCGCCTTTAACGTCTCTATCGCCTCGGTCGACAGGTGCTTGGGGTTGTCCGCGTCCGGCGAGAACTTGGCGAGGAGCGATTTCGCCATTATGACGAGGTCGTCGCCCCGCTCGCGGAGCGGCGGGAGGTCGATCGTCACGACCGCGAGCCTGTAGTAGAGGTCTTCGCGGAACCTGCCTTCTGAAATGAGCTTTTTAACGCCCCGGTTGGTGGCGGCGATGACCCGCACGTCCATTTCAAGCGCGCCCCTTCCCCCGACCCTCTCTATCTTGTGGTCCTGCAGGAACCGGAGGAGCTTCACCTGCAGGGCGAGCGGGAGCTCGCCGAGCTCGTCTAAAAAAAGCGTCCCCCCCTCCGCCGACTCGATCCTCCCGTTCCTTTGGGCGTGCGCTCCGGTAAAGGCGCCCTTCTCGTGGCCGAAGAGCTCGGTCTCAAGTAGGTTCTCGGGTATCGCCCCGCAGTTTATCGGGATGAAGGGCCTGGAGCGCCGCGAGCTCTCGTTGTGAATGGCTCTGGCGATAAGCTCCTTTCCGGTGCCGCTCTCTCCGGTTATGAGGACGGGGACGCCGGTAGCCGCGACCTTCCTTACGGTCACGAAGACGTCGAGCATCTTCTGGCTCGTGCCGATGATCTCGCCGAACTGCTTCGACCCGCTCTCCCTCTGGTGCCTGAAGTACTCGGTCTCGAGCGTGTGGACGTAGTACGCGCGCCTTAATATTACTTTAAGCTCCTCGACGTCGATGGGCTTGGTGAAGAGGTCGTGCGCGCCCATGGAGATGGCCTTGAGCGCTTCGGCCCTCCCGGCCATGCCGGTCACTATTATGACCTTGGTAACGGGGTCGTACCTGAGTATCCTCCGCAGGAGGCCCAGGCCCTCGGCAGCGTCTTCGGGCGAAGGCGGGAGGCCGAGGTCGAGCGTAACGATCGCCGGCCTTATGCTCGTAAAGACCTGCATGGCGGCCTCCGCCCCGGAGGCGACGAATACGTTGTAGTCGTCGACGAGCGCCCATTTCATCTGCGAGCTTATGGTCTCGTCGTCCTCTATTATGAGAAGGTCATGCTTGTTCATTTTACCGGCCGCCTTTTCTCAGCACGCGAGACGCTCCCTCTTTATGGGGAGCTTAAGCGTGAATGAGGCTCCATTGCCCTCCGAGCTCTCCACCTCTATCGAGCCACCGTGGGCCTCAAGTATCGCCCTTGAATGGACCAGCCCGACTCCGAGTCCGGTCTTTTTTGTGGTGTTGAACGGCCTCCAGAGGCATGTCTCGGCGAAGGCGCGGCTTATTCCATTGCCGTTGTCCGATATCGTGACAAAGAGGCTTTCGGCGTCGAAGGCGCACGTTATGGAGATCCTGCCGCCGCTCTGGAGCGCGTCGCAGGCGTTCTTGACGATGTTCAGGAAGACGCTCTCCATCGCCTCGGAGTCGATATCGACCGGCGGGAGCGCGCCGGATGAAAGGTCAAGGTGGACGCGCTTGTGTTCGAGCTCGTGCTTGAGCTTCTCTATCGCGCGCCTTATGCACTCCGAGATGTCCGCGGAGCGCCTGTCCAGCTCTATTGCGCGCGGCGGGTCCCCGAGCCGCTCGATGAGTTTTTTCATCCTGCCGACGGATGCGTCTATGGCGGTTATGGCGTCCCTCTGGAACTCGGGCCTCGTGATGTTCGTCCGCGCGTTATGGCTTACGAGCGAGAGGGCGTTGGCGAGGTTCTTGAGGTCATGGAGGATGAACGACGACATCCTGTGGCGCACCTCGGCCTCCATGGCGGATGAGAGC
>JACREV010000010.1 GCA_016218095.1 Deltaproteobacteria bacterium
CCCTTGCCTCGATAGCATCCGAAGGATATTGGCCCCGCGCCGAGCGGGTCCTAGCCGGACGGGCAAACTCGTATCGAGACGACCTGATTACCCTTGCCTCGATAGCATCCGAAGGATATTGGCCCCGCGCCGAGCGGGTCCCAGCCGGACGGGCAAACTCGTATCGGACGGCTTGCGTGTGGGGACAGCACCGGGGAGACTGCCGGAAGGGTGACCGAATGAACTACACCGCCGCAAGCAGCGGGGTATCTTCTAATACTTCCCCTCCCTCGATGGGAGGGGACTGAGGGGAGGGTGACTGCTCGGCGCAGGGCCAAAGTCGGTACGGAGTCTCCGGGTAAATCGATTCTCCTGCCGTTCGATACCGAATTGCCCGCCCGGCCAGGGCTTCACCCCCACCCCGGCCCTCCCCGTTCAAGGGGGAGGGGGTGAAAAAACGCGGCAAGCCGCGCTTTATTTGACCCTAAGAGAGAATAAAGGGAGCTTATTGAGGAATTCAGGCGAAGATGAGGTAAGTCTCTCAGGCGAATACCATCTTGACGAGGTCCATTGCCCCGCTGAGCGCGCCCCTTCCGCTGTCGAAGAGGTCGGCTATCTGGTAGGTGACGAGAAAAAGGGCTGGATAGAAAAGGCCCGGCCTTGAGTCCATCCATCTGTACGAAGACTCGAAGGCCCTGATCCTTGCGAGATACGCGTTGCCGGCACAACCGATGAATACCCCGAGCGCCGCGCCTGCAAGGACGTCGGTGGGATAATGAAACCCGAGGTATACGCGGGGGAAACAGATAAAGAGCGCGCTGTAGGCGAGCGCTAACGCGCCCATCCTCCTCGACGCGAAAAAAATCCCGGTAGAGAGGCAGAAGAAGAGGACCGCGTGGTCGCTCGGAAATGAGGACCAGCCGTCGAGCACCTTCGGACTTACCCCGTACGGGGCGATAAAGGCGAGCGACGCCTCGTGCAAGGGGCGAGCCCTGTAAGGGAGGGAGAGCGCGAGCCCTCTGGCCAGGGCTATCGCCGCGAAAGTGCTTATTATGGCGGCTGTCATGTATTTACGCCCGCGATCTCCCTCCTTAAACCAGATCCGCCAGATGAAGAGCGCCAGCACGCCTCCTTTAAGGAGGTTATATTGGGTCGTGTATCCCACGAAGTGGTCGAATACAATGGATTCCCGTGAGAGCCTGTTTACATAGAATATGATCGTGGCGTCAAAAGAGTTCATGCCGATGGGCCGTCCATTTTTTTACTATTAGTCTGCCAGATAAATCCGGGTTGTAAATCCTTGCCCCACGAAAATCTAATAAATATTTACCATACGGCGTAAACCCCCTTATTTGACAAGAGGAGCGCCTGTTGCTATCATAAGAATAGGAAAAGCTCTTAAAAAACAAGAGGTTAGAGTCACAGAATGGGGCATTACGCCCCCGCCTATGGGCTTTTTGCACCGTGTGATCGATATGGACTACAAGACACTCGCCCAAAACCTCCCCGGCATCGTATACAGGGTATATCTGCAGGAAGGAAACCGCCCGCAATTCTTCAACGCAATGCTCGAGCCTTTAACGGGTTACAAGGCCGAAGAGCTGGCGCCCGTAGCGAGCGGCCTGTCTCCCCTCCTTCAAATAATACCTGAGGAAGAGCGGGATCATGTCACAAGGGCCATAAGGCTCGCCGTCTCCGCGGAAAGGCCCTTCGAGGTCTCGTACCGCGTAAGGCACAAGAACGGCTCATCCCGGTATCTGAGGGAGAGGGGCAGGCCCGTAAGTGACGGGGAGAAATGCCCCGCGTTCATAGACGGCTTTATCCTTGACGTCACCGACTACGCCACGGCCGAGCAGAGGCTCGTCGAGGAGAAGAACCTCTCGGATGGCATAATAGAGAGCCTCCCGGGCATCTTCTATCTGATAGCCGGGGGCGAGAGGATAGTCAGATGGAACAAGAACCTCGAGACCGTATCAGGGTACCCGGCTGAAGAGATAGAGCGGATGAGACCGCTGAAGTTCTTCAACGAAAGAGAAAAGCCGCTTGTGGCTTCGAAGATAGAGGAGGTCCTCATAAAGGGTTCGGCTGTCGTCGAGGCCGCGCTCGTCTCCAGGGACGGAAACGAGACCCCTTTCATGTTCACGGGCGTCAGGGTCGAGCTCGAAGGCGTCCCGCACATAGTCGGCATAGGGCTCGATATAACGGAGAGGAAGCGCGTTGAGGAAGAGGAACTCAAGGCCCGGAAGATCGAATCCCTCGGCGTCCTCGCCGGAGGCATAGCGCACGAGTTCAACAATTACCTCACCGCCATACTCGGCAACGTCTCGTTCGTAAGGGAGTTCCTCAAGGTCGACGAGAAGGCATCCTCAAGGCTCGCCTCGGCGGAAAAGGCCTTGAGCCTCGCCAGGTCCCTCACCTATCAGCTCCTGACCTTCGCCTCCGGAGGCGCGCCGGTCAAAAAGACGATCGACGTCGGGGATAAGCTCCGGGAAGCGGCGGGATTTGCGCTCCGCGCCTCGAAGGCGGATTGCGCCTTACTGATATCCGACCGCTTGAGGGCCGTTGACGCCGACGAGGAGCAGATAAGGCAGGCCTTCGTGAACATGATCAGGAACGCGGACGAGGCGCTCGGCGGAAAGGGTTCGATCGAGATACGCGCCGAGAACGTGACCGTAGAGGCCGGCTCCGCCCCGCTCCCGAAAGGGGATTATATAAAGGTATCCGTCAAGGACAGCGGCGCCGGGATCCCGGAGGAGGACTTGAAGAGGATATTCGACCCGTACTTCACCACCAAGGAGAAGAGGAGCGGGCTCGGGCTCTCAGTCGCCTACTCGGTAATAAAGGCCCATAACGGGCATATCGAGGTCGATTCGAGCCCCGGCCGAGGGACCGTCTTCAGCGTATACATCCCGGCGCTCCCGATAGAGGCCGCCAGGCCCGCGGCCGAATCCATATCAATGGGAAAGGGACGGATCCTCCTCATGGACGACGACGAGTCCATAAGGGATATCTCAGGCTCGATACTCAAAGAGCTCGGCTACGACGTCGCGCTGGCAAGCGACGGGGGCGAGGCCATAGAGCGGTATAAAGAGGCCTGGGCCTCGGGCTCCCCTTTCGACGCCGTCATCATGGACCTTACGGTACAGGGCGGCATGGGCGGCAAGGAGGCTATAAAGCGGCTCCTCGATATAGCCCCCGGGGCAAGGGTGATCGTGTCGAGCGGTTACTCGAACGACCCCATCATGTCGGAATACAAAAAGTACGGCTTCAAGGAGGTGCTCGTCAAGCCCTACAGGATGACGGAGCTCTCGGAGACGGTAAGGAGGGCCCTGAAAGACGATTGACCCTCGGCCTCTCCCCTCCAACACCCGATGAGACCTCTCTTCTTCGCAAAGGACCCCCGCCTTCTATCCCACGTAAAAAATCTTTCACATCAACCGATTGTGTTGTACTATCAATAAACTGTTCGAAAGACCGGTCCCTGATGAAAAGACCCGCCATATCCATTATCGCGTTCCTCGCGTTATGCCTGCCTTTAGCCGTATCGGCCTCCGGCGCACTGTCGTTCTCACCGCTTAAGCTCGCGGAGACCGACGACGAGAGGTTGTCCGTAACCGTCTCTCCCTCGGTTGCCGTTGGCGGCAAGGAATACACGCTCTCTTACAGGACGCTGGCCAGGGTCGGAGATACCGACGCCGAAGGCGATACCTTCGGGCTCCTTAAGGACGCCGACGGAGAGGCTTTGAGAAAAGGGGATGGTTTCCGCGTAAGCAACAGGCCGGACGGGAACTCCGCGTTCGAGAGGGACGGCCGCCTTTTTCTGCTCACGCAATTCGAGGACTCCCCCGGCGCGGCCTATGTCACCGAGTTCGAAAGGAGGAAGGACGGATCTTTAAAGGCGCTCAGGTTCAACCCGGTGGACTTCTCGCCGGTAAACGGGTCCTTCATAAACTGCTCGGCGTCCAGGACGCCGTGGGATACCCAACTCGCCTCAGAGGAGGATTACTTCCTCGACGCCTTCTCGTTCGACCCGCGCGCCGAAGAGATGACGGCGAGGCACATGGGACATTGCGAAAAAGACCTTGCCGGGCGGCTTACCGGAGGATACTCTCCTCCGCCGTTCGCCCCTGCCGCGGACTTAAGCGATTGGTGCGCATTTGTCAAAGGCATACGGGACGACTATCTCAAGTCCCCTTCCGTCTTCACCCCCTACAACTTCGGGTATAATATAGAGCTCTCGATAGACGGGGACGGGCGCGCCGGGATTGTAAACGGGACCAAGCGTTACGCCTTCGGCAAATACTCGCCGGAGATGGCCCTCGTAATGCCTGACGAGAGGACGGTCTACATAACCGACGACGGCTCCTACTCGGGGTTTTTCATGTTCGTCGCGGATAAGGCGCGGGACTTATCCGCCGGGACGCTCTACATGGCGAAGTGGACGACCGAGAGAGGACGTCCGGATTCAGGCGCGGTCTCATGGGTAAGGCTCGGGCACGGGCGCGACGAGGCGATAAAGGCGGTCATCGGGAAAAAGCCGTTGTTCAGCGACATATTCGAGACAGCCCCTCCGGGCCCGTGCGGCAACGGGTTTAAGATGGTAAAGGCCGGTGGCGGAGCGCTCTGCCTTAAGCCCCGCGACGGCGTAAACGCGAGGGTGTCGGATAGGTTCAAAGACGCTAACGAGGCGCGCCTCGCGCTCTCGTTCCTCGAGGCGAGGCGCTACGGCGCGTACATCGGCGCCACAGCGGAATTCAACAAGACCGAGGGGCTCGCCTACAATAACGACGCGAACGTCCTCTACGCGGCCTTCTCCTCGACAGGCGGCTCCATGGGCGACAACCCAGGGGATGCCGCGAACGACTTAAGGCTCCCCGAGAACAGGTGCGGGGCCGTCTACGGAGGGACCCTCTCCGGCGGCCAAAAAGACGCGTCCCTCTCCCCTATAAAGAGCAGGTTCGTACTCTCGCGGTTTAGGCCCGTCCTCGAAGGCAGGGCGCTCAAGCCCGGGGAGCCCTACGCCGCGGAGAACGCCTGCCACCCCGGGTATATCGCGAACCCGGACAACCTGGGTTACTCGGACGGTCTGCTTTTTATCGGAGAGGACTCCTCAAACCGCATGAACAACGCGGTCTGGGCCTTTGATCCCGCGAAAAAGACGCTCACCAGGGTCCTCTCAGCCCCGACCGGGGCCGAAGTCACCGGGTCGTTCGCGACACTCGGCACAGGCGCTAGCAGATATATCTTCATCAACATACAGCACCCGCGCGGGGACCACTCGCGTAACGCATACGGAGTGAAGGCGAACAGGGATTACATAAAGGGCGCCGACGAGCCCTCGAAGCTGAGCTACACGGGCTACATCGAGCTCCCTTCCGCCCATTGATTACTGCCACCCCTTGAGCGCCCTTTCACCAAGCAACATCACGCAGGAATCGTCGAGGAGAAAATAGACCGCCTGCGGCTCGTACGACCCGCCGCACGCGCCGGTTGGTTTCGGCTCTGCCTCTTCGATCGTCTCCTCGAGCCAGATCATCTCTTTCGCGCGCATTTTTCTCGCCATGGGACTCTCCTCTTTAAGTCCGGTCCGATTTATTGAGAGAGATTATAACAGACAAATCTCCGCAGTCACTGCCGGCTGGAAGTTTTTTTTGCCTGTTTTTTTTTGAGCGATAAAGGTCGGGAGAGGCGGGACGCGGGCGTACTCGGGTACTTTTTCCTTCCGCGCATGCCGCGTGAGCGGGGCAAGACCGGCCTACACGGCGGACTTTCTATCCTTGAAGGAAGACTTGTCAAGGCCGAATTTTTCCATCTGGCGCGCTACCGTCCGCGTGCTGACGCCCATGAGTACGGCGACCTTGTTTATATGCCCGTGCTCCTGCTTAAGATAATGCGTCAGATATGCCTTCTCAAGCTCCTCAGCGCAATTTTCTCTCGCCTCTATGTAGCTGACACGGTCGACCATCTTTCCGCATGGACAGCTCTCCTCGCGCGCTCGCATCGAGGTCTCGAGCCTCGGTATCCTGTCGATCCATCTACGCGGGTTGGTAAGTACCGTCCTTTCGATGGCGTTCTTAAGCTCCCTTACGTTTCCAGGCCAGCCGTGGTCGAGGATCTGGTTTATGGCCGAGGGAGAAAACCCCTCTATATCTTTCTGATACCGCCTTTTGAAAAGATTGAGGAAGTGGTCGGCGAGAAAGATGATGTCCTCTTCCCTCTCCCGCAGGGGGGGCAGGCGTATCTCGACGACGTTCAGCCTGTAGTAGAGGTCTTCCCTGAACTCGCCATCCCTGACAGCCTGCTCGAGGTCCTTGTTTGTGGCGGCTATCACCCTTGCGTTAAGCTTCATCATCCTGGAGCCGCCTACGCGCTCGAACTCCCGTTCCTGAAGCACGCGGAGGAGCTTTACCTGTATGTCGAGCGAAGTGTCTCCGATCTCGTCCAGGAAGATGGTGCCGGAGCCCGCCGCTTCCATCTTGCCGACGTGCGACGCGTGCGCCCCTGTAAAGGCGCCCCTTTCATGGCCGAAGAGAATGGACTCCAGAAGGGTGTGCTGGACCGCCGTACAGCTTATCGCGACGAAAGGTTCGTTCTTCCTGCTGCTCGTGTCGTGTATCGCCCTCGCTGCGAGCTCCTTGCCTGTGCCGGTCTCGCCCCTCAAAAGCACGGTCGCGTCGGTCTGGGCCACCGAGTTTATAAGGTCGTAGACCTCGACCATCTTCTTGGACCTGCCTATCAGGGCATCGGATGATTCGACGGTTTCGAGCCGCTTTCTCAAGGCGACGACCTCGCCGGCAAGCTCGCTGTTCTCAAGGACCTTCTTGACCCTCACCAGAAGCTCTTTGGAGCTCACCGGCTTGCAGAGGAAATCGCTCGCCCCGGCCCTCATGATATTGACGGCCGTCTCTATGTCGCCATAGCCGGTGCACACGATCACCGGTATCGGCTTTTTGGACCGTTGGGCCGCCTTGAGTATGTCGGTGCCGTCCATCCCGGGCATGCGGATGTCGGTGAGTATCAGGTCGATGTCCTGTATGGCTTCGAGAGTCTTGATGGCAGATGCGGCGTCGGTGAATTTGGCGACCGTATAGCCTTCTTTTTCCAATACCAGGGAGACCTCTGTTGCCGCCCTCTCCTCGTCGTCGACCACCATGATCATCTTCTTCATACGTACACCAGGCAAGTCACCTGCCGATCGGACCTGTTTTTTCCCAACAATCGAGATTGGTTCTATTTTTATGAAAAACCAGGCTTTTTGCAAGGAAAAAAGATTTAATAAATAAACCATGTAGCCCATTTCCGTTTATTTTTAAACAAATTATTTTCACATGCGCCTCTAATGCACTTCCCGTTGAATAAAAATCAAAACTTCCCCGTATCATCTTCAGGTATGCTGACAAAAAAAATTCTTCTTATTTTTCAAATAAGAAGAACCATGGACCGCCGCAGAACCGCAAAGGCCTCCTGTCACGAATCGGCCATGAGGTTCAGGAGTTCCCTTATCCCGAAGGGCTTATTTAGCGAACTGCAGCCGTAGGTCCTTATGAAGCTGCGGGTGGTCTCGCTTTCCGTGTCGCCGGTTATGAAGATGACCCTTTTGGCGAGATGTGGCTTAAGCGAGCTCATGCGCCTGAAAAAGTCCATCCCGTTCATCTTCGGCATCTTTATGTCGAGCAGTATGTAATCGAAGTCCCTCTCCAGCACCTTTGCGAGGGCCTCCTCGCCGTTTTTTGCGGTCTCTATCGCCGAGACGATCGGGGCCATCGCCTCTTTTATGACCTCGGCGACGATCTCCTCGTCATCGACCATGAGGACGGACCTCCCGGAGAGGTTTTTGTACGCCCCGTTATCCCTCATACGCCGGCCTCCTGATCGTATTCGGACATCGCCTTCAACAGCTCGTCCAGGGTAAAAGGCTTGGAGAGCGAACCGCACCTCGTGAGTTTTATGAACGACTCCGTCTCCTCGGTAACCGTATCCCCGGTGAGGAATATGATGTTCTGGGCGAGATAGGGCTTGTTCTGCTTGATGTTCCTGTAGAGCTCCATGCCGTTCATGCCGGGCATCTTGACGTCGAGCAGGATGAGGTCGTAATCCCTGTCCATTATGCGGTCGAACGCGGTAATGCCGTCGTGGACGCACTCTACGCTTGCCACCTTCGGCCCTATCCCGTCCTTTATCGCCCGCCCCAGCTCTTTTTCATCGTCCACGACGATTATCGATTTATCGGCGAGGCGCCCGTAATCCGGCGCCATGTCAGAGGGCCGGGCCTCCGCGGGCGTGTCGGGCCTGAGGGACAGGGTGATGAGGAACCTGGTCCCTTTGCCCTTCGGGCTCTCCACCGTGATAGTCCCGCCCATCCCCTCGATTATCCTCCTGCTGAGGCTCAAGCCCAACCCCGTCCCCTTGCCTACGTCCTTCGTCGTGAAGAACGGGTCGAATATCCTGTCGAGTATCTTTTCAGGTATGCCGGGGCCGTCGTCGGAGACCTCTACGAAGACGCTCTCGCCGTTCATGGAGCCGGTCCTTATGGAGACCCGGGAGCCCATGGCGGACTCCTCTATCGCGTCCTTGGAGTTCTGCAGGAGGTTTATGATGACCTGCTGGAAGAGGTTCTTGTTGCATTTGACGAAGAGCGGCTGCTTGTCGAGGTCGAGCTCTATGCCTACGTTCGATTGCTTGAGCTGGTGTCGCATGATATCGACCGCCTTTTCGAGAGCCGTGTTTATCTCGAGTATCTCGACATGCGTCGTCTGCTCCCTCGCGAATATGAGGAGGTCACGCACAATCCCCTTTATCCTGAAGATGCCTTCCTTTACGTGCTCGATCCTCTTCGTCCCGCGCTCGCTCAGGTCGTATTCGAGGAGCTCTATGTTGACCAGCATGACCTGAAGGGGGTTGTTCACCTCGTGCGCGATACCCGCGGCCATCTCGCCCAGGGCCGCGAGCTTGCTCGATAGCATGACCCTCTTTTGTATGAGCCTGTCCTCGGTCACGTCCTTGACCGTTACGACGTAGCCGGCGTTGCAGTCCGAGTCGGTTGCGAGCCGGCTTATCGAGAGCTGGAGCACCCGGCCTTCCTTGCTCCTGATCTCCTCGGTATGCACCTTGCCGTCGAGCGCGCAACCGTGTTTCCTTATCCTGTTAAGCACGAATGAGAACTCGCATGGCTCCCCCGTGGAGTCGGAGCATTTGCCGTGGTTCGGATAAAAACCGTTCTTTGTGCACTCCGTGCTGTAGAGGCAGAAGTTACCGACAAGCTCCTTGCCCTTCTTGTTGACCGAAGTGGCGTAGCCGTCCTTGTCGATGAGATAAACGCCCTCGGACATGCTCGAGAGTATGTCGGAGAGCTTTTTTTCCTCCGCCGAGATGTGCGCGAGGAGTTTTTCCATGACTATGCCGGCGTGCTGGACCATCGCCCCGAAGACCCTCGAGCATACCGCCTTGTCTCTCTCCCTGTCGGAACGCAGGATGATCGACGCAATGCCGACGGTCTTTCCGAAGCATGTCACGGGAAGGTCGATACGGGCTTCCTTTTCAGGGTCATTCATGGCGTGAACCGGCTTGTTATCCAGGACGGAGACCTGCAGTCTGTGCGTCTTGTCCTTGCCGAAGCTATGCCCGCATCGCCTCTGGAACAAAGACAGCTCCACTGAGAGCCCTTCGACGGAGGCCTCGTCAAGCCCGCCAACCGAGGAGTATATCCGCCCCTCGGTATGGTTGTCGTGGCAGACCATGTAGGCGCCGATGTCGAAGTCGATGGCAGTTCTGAGCGTATTAAAAAAATTGTCCATGAGGGACGGTATGTCCGTAACGCCGGAGGTCGCCTTGGTGAAGTCATGGAGCACGTCGAGCTGGGTGTCCTTCGATTCGATCTTCTCGGCTGTTATCCTGTGCAGCCTGTTGAACCTGCTCACGAGGTATCCTATCTCGTCGAACCTCTTAAGCTCGAAAGGGCCCTTATTGCTTCTCGATCTCGCTTATGTGCCGCTCGAACCTCTTGAGCGGGAGTATCACTATCTTGCTCAGCAACACCATGAACGCCGCGAAGAGCGCTATGTTGATCAACCAGAAAGGCGTATACGTCAAAACAGAGAAGAACTCCTCGGCCCCCTCTCTCCTGTACTCATGGTAGAAAAGGTAGAAGACGGTGGGCAGGACCATGAATATGCACGCCGTGACGGCTATTTTCAGCCCAAGGATGCTGCAGTAACCCTTCATGAAACAGGGGTGTTTCGAGAACCTCTCGCTCCAGGACATCTTTTCAGCCATGCAAACCTCCAGAAAGCATTCTGAGCAAAATTACCCGAAAAAAATTAATTTTTTTGAAGACCATATATAGTGCAATTATCCTGCCAAAATCCAGTTTTGGAATCTCGCTTAAGGTCTTTTAAAGCTAACCACCTTGTTCCACATCGCTTTCCGGCCTTTTCTGAATCCCCCGAGGACAGTCTACAGAGAGCTTTGATTGCGAAAAGTCCGTCAAATACGACAATCGAGTCTCATTCGGACACGATTGTCGTATCCGATTTCCGAGGAGAATATCATAAACCCATGCTACTCGGCTTATTAAATGAACAAATACGGCGTTCATATTCTCTCTCTACGCTCCCGCAGGCTGATCGGCTGCTATTGACAACAAATAGTTAGCATGCTAATTATATATTTATGGCGTTCAAACTCGACTCAAGTCTGGGCTTTCTCATGAACAGGGCGGCCAATCTCATGAGGGGGGCCATAGAGGAAAGGCTCAAAAAGCATGGCTTGACCGCGCCTCAGTGGGCCGTGCTCGCGCGCCTCACCGAGGAGGACGGGCTCAACCACTCGGAGATATGCAGGAGGCTCTTCTTCGACAAGCCGACTATCACCGGGATAGTCGGAAGGCTTGAGAAAAAGGGGC
>JACREV010000103.1 GCA_016218095.1 Deltaproteobacteria bacterium
AGGCGACGCGCTTTCCGAGGGCTAGGAGGCGCTTTATCGCAACAGCCGCGTCGTTTATGTAGCAGAACCCCGAGGCCCTGTTCGGCATCGCGTGGTGGAGGCCTCCGGCGATGTTGAATGCGACCCGCGCCGCGCCGCTTGCGACGAGCTCAGCGGCCTGTATGGAGGCGCCGGTCGACCACGCGGACCACTCGTAGACGCCGTTGAATACCGGGTTGTCTCCGAAGCCGAGCCCGTGGACAGAGCCATCTACCGGGATTATCCCGGTATTCGCCTCTTTTAAAACCCTCACATACTCCCGCGAGTGGAATAGCTCGATCTCGGCCTCGGTCGCCTGCCGAGCCGGGACTATTTCGGAGTCCGGCAGTTTCGTCAATTTCAACTCTTCCATCAGCTCATAGGTGAGCTTGAGCCTCACCGGCCTCATCGGGTGGCTGGGGCCGTAGTGGAACGAGCCGAATTTTTCAGAGTAGATGAACGCTGTCTTCATTTGTTACCCACGGGTCGCGGCGCGCAAATTTCCGGCTTCTGACTATTTTAGGCTACCTCTAAAAATTAGGTATTTTTAGCTATTCATACCTCAAGGCCTCTATCGGGTCAAGCAGCGAGGCCTTCCTCGCCGGGTATATACCGAATATTAGGCCGATGAGGACCGAGAAGAAGAACCCGAGCGCGATGGACGACGGGGTTATGACCGTCTCCCAGTCGCCGAAAAACGAGATAGACGCCCCGAGGCCGACCCCGAGCGCGATGCCTATGAGCCCGCCGGAGACTGTTATGACGAGCGCCTCTATCAGGAACTGCCTCAATATATCTCTTCTCCGCGCGCCGACGGCCATGCGGATGCCTATCTCCCTTGTCCGCTCGGTTACAGAGACGAGCATTATGTTCATGACCCCTATGCCGCCGACGAGGAGCGAGACCGCGGCTATGCCGGACAACAGGATGGAGAAGGTCTGCGAGGTCTTCTGCATAGTCGCTATCATCTCGGAGAAGTCCCTTATCGAGAAGTCCGACTCCACGCCTTCGGGTATCCTGTGGCGCGCGCGGAGCACACGCTCTATCCCCTTCTTCACATCCGGGATATCCTCGTAGTTCTCGACCTGTATGTTTATGTCGTTCAGGAAGTCCTGGTTGTATAGCCTCCTCATATAAGTGGAGACGGGGATGAAGACCTGGTCGTCGGGGTCGAACCACGAGGTCTGCCCCTTCGTCGACATGATCCCTATTACGGTGAAGGTCTGCCCCTCTATCTTTATCTCCTCCCCTATCGCCGGGCCGTCCTCGAAGAGGTCTTTTTTCACGGTCGTGCCTATGGCCGCGACCCTCTTCATGAGCTTGATGTCGGTCTCGTCGAAGAACCTGCCTTCCGCCACCGGGAAGTTGTTTATCTCCATGAAGAGCGGGGTCGTGCCGGTTATCAGGGACGTCGCGTTCCTGTTCGCGTACTTTACCTGGCCCATCGAGCCCGCCGACGGGCTTATGCTCCTGATGCCCGGGACCTCTTTTTCTATCGCCTCGGCGTCGTCCATGGTGAGGTTCTCTACCGACCCTGTCCGGACGTGGCCGAGACGCGCGGCGCCCGGCCTTACCTTCAGCTGGTTCGTCCCGAACCTCGATATCGACTCCATCACCTGCTTCTTCGCCCCTTCGCCGAGGGACAACATGGCGATTATCGCGGCGACCCCTATGATGATGCCGAGCATGGTGAGGGACGTCCTCAGCTTGTTGGCGAGGATGCCTCTCCACGCGACCTTTATGACCTGCCAGAAGAGCATCAGTCGACGCGGCTCGTTATGACGCCGTCCTTTATGGTTATGACCCTCTCCGAGTGCGCCGCTATGGCCTGGTCGTGTGTCACGATGACGAGGGTCGTCCCCTTCGCGTTCAAATCCTTGAGTATAGCCATGATCTCGGCGCCTGTCCTGGAGTCGAGGTTCCCCGTCGGTTCGTCCCCGAGTATTATCGGGGGCCTCAAGACTATCGCCCTCGCTATCGCGACCCTCTGCCTCTCCCCGCCGGAGAGCTCGTTCGGCCTGTGGTCGAGCCTGTGTCCAAGCCCCACCTCTTTTAACGCCTCGACGGCAAGCGCCCTCGGCTCCCTTACCCCGGAATAGAGGAGCGGGAGCTCGACGTTCTCAGTCGCGCTCTCCCTTGGAAGGAGGTTGAAGGTCTGGAAGACGAACCCGATGTTCCTGTTCCTCACCTTCGCGAGCGCCTCCTCGTCCATCTCGTCGACCCTCGTCCCTGAGAGGACGTACGAGCCTCCGGTCGGCCTGTCGAGGCATCCGATAAGGTTCATGAGAGTGGATTTGCCTGAGCCGGAGGGGCCCATTATGGATACGAACTCGCCGGACTCGATCTTCAAGTCGACGCCCTTAAGGACGTCGACCTCGGTTGCGCCCATCATGTACTTCTTTGTTATGGAAGTGAGTTCTATCAATTCGATAAATGGTTTATAAGGTGAGGCCCTCGCCCGGCAAGTCGGACGGGGTATCTATGCGCGATTCGGATATTCTCCTGTTTCCAAGCGACCAAGGCATAAGACGCTGGATTCCCGCTTAAGGCGCGCGGGAATGACGGTTTAGTTTGTCATTCCCGAGGTCTTTATCGGGAATCCAGTTCTAAAACACCAGATTTCTACCTAAAGTGGATTAGACTGTTTTTATATAATCTCCCCCAACCCCTCTTTAAAAAAGAGGGGAGCAACCAATAGCCATGCGCCGAGCAGTCCTTGCCGGACGGGCAAATCCATATCCAACGGCTGTCTTCAAACAGGGTCTCAGTGGCCCGGATTTGACTTTGGCCATGCGCCGAGCATTAGAAGAAGAACCTCTTCTTCTTTTTGGACGTCTCCCCGTTGGCGTTTATCGCCGAGGTGACGACCTCGACCCCGTCCCCTACGCCCTCTGAGATGACCGTATGGACACCGTTCGTCTCGGCGGTCTTGACGGGCGTCCACCTGGGCGAGCCGTTCTCCATGACAAAGACGCCCGTTCCGCCGTCTTTGGTCTTCACCGCCTCTTTGGGAACGAGGAGCGCGTCGGTTATAAGCCTTGTGAGGACCTTGACGTCTGCGGTCATGCCCGGCTTAAGCAGGGCCTTGTCCTTATCCGTTATGGCGACGACTACCTCGAAGACCGTGACGGTCCTCTCCACCTTGCCCTTTGGCGCTATCCTCTCGATGGTCCCGGCAAAGGTCTTCTCCGGCATGGAGTCTATCTTTATGGAGGCCTCCTGGCCCGGGACTATCCTCGCGATGTCGACCTCGTCGACCTCGGCTACCACGCGGATCTTATCGAGGTCGGCGATGCTGAATATCTGGGTGCCTTCCGAGGCGGAAGACAGGGTCGAGGATATCACCTGCCCGCGGTCGACGAACTTCCTTAAAATCGTCCCGGCGAACGGGGCCTTTATCTCGGTATCCGAGAGCCTGTCGTTCGCCTCTCTTAAGGCCTCGCGGGATTGCAAGAGCTCGGCCTCGGAGAGGGCGAGGTCGGCCTTCGCCTTTTCTATCGAGACCTCGGCGTCGTCGAGCTCCTGCCTCGATATTATCCCATCCTGATAGAGATTTCTCTGGCGCTCTAATTTCACGGAGGAGTCCTTAAGGGAAATGCGGGCCTTATCGAGCCTCGCCTTTGCCATGAGGAGGTTCGCCTCTGCCTGGTTCGCGCGCGCGCGCTCGGTCTTGGGGTCGAGCTTTACTATCGTCTGGCCCTTATCGACCAGGTCGCCCTCGTTGAAGGGGAACTCGGTTATCTCTCCGCCGGCCTTGCTTTTGACGACGACCTCGACGTCGGGAGAGACTACCCCGGCTGAGACGACCTCGATCCTCAAGTCCCCCTTCATCGCCTTCGCGGTCTTTATGGGACCGGCGTCATTGACCGGCTTGCCGTTCCCTGACAATAAAAATATCGCCGCCACAACGGCTACGAGAGCGGGTATCGCGTAGAGCAAGACCTTCTTCAAGAGACCCCTTATCTTCAGTCCATCTTTATGGAGAGCTCGTCCAGGAGCGTCCCCTTTTCCCTGTAATAGGTGATTATCGCCTTGTTGAGGTCCGAGACCGCGGCTATTTCATTGAGGCGCGCCTTCGCGAGGTCCTCCTGTATGCGGAGCACGTTGTAGGTAGTGGACCTCCCTGCAGAGAGCTTCTTCTCCTCTGCCACGAGAGACTCCCTTGTAAGGTCCGTTGCGACCCGCGCGGCCTCGAGCCTGATCCTCCCCGACTCTATGTCCTTAAGGGCGTTGTCTACGTTTAATATTATCTGCTGTTCGAGCCTGCGAAGCCTCAAGACCGCCTGGTCCGTCTCAAGCCTCGAAGCGGTGAGCGCCCCCACCGCGGCCCTGTTGCCGATGGGGTAGCTGAATAAGAGCCCTATCGTCCACTCGGGGGAGTCGAGGTCAAAGGACGAGCTGAAGCTCTCGCCTATGCCGTTAAATCCGTAGCTCGCCTCAAGGTCGACCTCTGGTAGCTTCTGGTCCTCGGCAAAGACGGTCTGCAAGCGCCCCTTGTCTATTACCGCTACGGTCTCGCGGTAGTCCGGGCGCGTTGCGACCGCTTTTTTCACGCTCTCCTCGTACCCCTCTGGCTCGGCCTTTAAAGGCGAATCGGACGAGGGGATAATTTCGGTGTCCTTTATGGAGTGGACGTCGGAGGCGATGAGTATCTTTATCGCGTTCTCGGTGTCCTTGACGGATTTCAGCGCGACGATGACGTCGTCCTTCCTCGCCGCCGCGGCGGCCTCGGCCTGAACGACCTCGAGCGCGGAAATCGCCCCGGCAGAGAGCTTCTTCCTGTTTATCTCAAAGAGCGTCCCGGCGAGGTTCTGCGACTCGACCCTTACCTTAAGCTCCTCGCGGACCCTGACGAGGTCCCAGTACTTGAGGCCGAACTCGGAGACCGTGTCGAGTATCTTCTGCTTCAACCTGTGGACGGAAATGTCCCTGTCCTTCTGCGCAATATTCAGCTCCGCTATGTTGGAATCCCGGCCGAAGCCCTTGAGTAACGGCTGTGTTATGGTAAAGCCCGTGAACGACACGTACTCGTAGTTGAAGTTGTTGAGCGTCTCCGAGGTCCAGTCGTTCCTTACTTCAAGCGTGTACTCGGTCCCGTACCGGGATTTGCCCGTTACGCCGGTCTCGAGGCTGTAGGTCGTCGAGTCAACCGTAGAGAGCCCTCCCAATGAGACGCTTTCGCGCGCGCTCAAGGGGGTCATGACGTCCTGCCTCTGCATCGAGGCGAAGAGGCTCAAGTCGAACGCCCCCTCCTCGGCCAATATCCCGGCCTCGGCTATCTCGGGGGAGACCCGCTCTATCGTTATGTCGAGGTTGTTCTCGAGGACCTTTACCACCCCGTCCTTGAGCGAGAGAAACATCTCTTTTCTTTGCTCTTGTGCGCTCGCGCCTGTTGGTAGAAGGGCGAGGCAGGCGACGGCTATGGCGGTTTTCGCGTAAATGCGCATCCGGCAAAGACCTTTGAAGAGAGATAGAGGAATGATAATAGCCGCGCCTTTCGCTGTCAAGCAAAAGGCGCGCGGGACCCGGCGCCCGCCAACCGGCAGGCGTACATATTATCACAAAACCCTTGTACGAGTATTTTTAAAAAGAGGGTGAAAAAGGGCGGAAAGGGGTCAGCACTTCTTCTTCTGGATCGGGCGGGCGGCCTCGCGGAGCAACATGTTCCTGGGCCTGACGCCAATAGAGTTGTCCTTCGGGGGCGCGATCTTTTTCATGAGGTGGAGCCTCCCCTGCTCCTTGAGCCTCTTGTATATCCTTACCCAGGCGCATTCGTTTTCAGGGTTCACCTCGCACATGCCCTCCACCACCCCGCCGCACGGGCCGTTAAGGAGCCCCTTGGGGCACTCGGTGTGCGGGCAGATGCCGCCCGTCTCGATAAGCACGCACTCGCCGCAGAGCGAGCACCCCTCGAAGAACCTCCCGACCCTCTCAACGGTTGCCAGAAATATGGAATCGAGCGCCGGAAGCACGGGTTGCGTCTCCTCGGCTACGTCGGCGACGGTCCTCACTCCGGCGCCGCAGGCAAGGACAAGGACCGCGTCGGCCTTTCCCAAGGCCTCCTTCGTCTTGTACTCGCGTAGCGCCAATTGCCTGTAGCAGGTCTCCTCGGGAAGAGACGACCCGACGACCTCGAAGCCGCGGTCGGTCAAGACCCTCGACATATCCTCGAGCTCTTTCCTGCCGCCTGTCTGGCACTGCTCGGCGCAGGAGTCGCACCCGAAGAGCCACACGGTCTTCTTGCCCTTCAATGCCTCGACTATCTTCTCTATATCTTTTTTCTTTGTGATTATCATGGAGAGTCCGGAGGGCTTACAGCCCTGCCGCGTTCCTTGCGGCCGCGACGGTGTTCTTAAGGAGCATGGCTATGGTCATGGGGCCGACCCCGCCGGGGACCGGGGTTATATGAGAGGCCTTTAACGACGCGGCGTCGAAGTCGACGTCCCCCGTGAGCTTTCCGTCGGGGGCCCTGTTCATGCCGACGTCTATCACGATTGCGCCTTCCTTTATCCAGTCGCCCTTGACGAACCTGTCCCTGCCTATCGCCGCTACGAGTATGTCCGCCTCCCTTACCTTTTCCGGAAGGTCCTTTGTCTTTGAGTGGCAGATGGTCACGGTAGCGTTCCTCTTAAGGAGCATCATGGCCATGGGCTTGCCGACGATGTTCGACCTGCCTATGATAACGGCGTTCTTTCCAGAGGCGTCGACGCCGGTGGAATCGAGCAACCTCATTATGCCGTACGGGGTGCAGGGCTGAAGGAGCGCATTCCCTATCATGAGCCTCCCCATATTGTACGGGTGGAAGCCGTCGACGTCCTTCGATGGCGAGATGAGGTCGAGGACGGCCTCCGAGTCCATGCGGGAGGGGAGCGGCAACTGCACCAGTATGCCGTGGACGTCCTTCGCGGCGTTGAGCTCCCTTATTAGGGAGAGCAGCTCCTCCTCTTTAATATCGCCGGGGAGCGTGTGCTGGAAGGACTTTATCCCCACCTCCTCGCACGCCTTTGTCTTGTTCCTTACGTATATCTGGGAGGCGGGGTTCTCGCCGACAAGGACTACCGCGAGCCCCGGCGTAAGCCCCTTTTTTTTAAGTTTCGCGACCTCGGCCTTGAGCTCCTCCCTCACCTCGGCTGATATCTTTTTCCCGTCTATTATCTGCGCTCGTCTATTCATGGTTCTTTTATCCGGAATGTTGGTTTTCCGTCCAGTATACTTTAAAATAACACCTGCTTGCAAGGAATTCAGAGTGCCTGGTCTTGTCGTCTTCGGAAATCCTGCCCCTTATAAACCCGATTGGGCTTGACAGTAGAGCTGACCGGCTATTATCATTAGCAGGGTGTTGAAAAACACCCTGCTAAGCAATCCATGGATGGATTGCCAAATTGCGAGGCTTGAAAAATCGAGCAATTTGTGAGATTTGGCCGAATTAACTTCGGCCAAATCGTAGTTGAAAAAGCCATGGACGGACTTTTTCAACATCCTGTTGGATATAAGAGGAGGCATCCATGGGTTTCTGGGACAATGTGAACGACGAGCTTAAAAAAGCGGTCGAAGAGGGCTGGAGTGCGGTAAAGGAGAGCGCGAAGATCGGAAAGTTGCGTCTGCGCATCCACACCCTCCACAAGAAGGCCGAGAAGCACTTCACGGAGATCGGCGGCATAGTCTATGACTCCTCTAAGATACCCTGGGAGAACCCCATCTCAAGGCCCGAGGTGCAGAAGCTCATCGAGGAGATTAGAAAGATAGAGGCCGAGACAGAGGCCCTTGAAAAGGAGATAGAGACGCTCAAGAAGAAAGAGAAGCCCGGCGCGGGAAAATAAATCCCGGCGTCAAGCCTTGAGAAGTTCCCTAACCCCCCTCACCCTCCGCCCTCTCCCTCAAGGGGAGAGGGGACTATAAAAGAACACCCTCGTTTAGGACACACGCCTTTCGCGCCCTTCGCATCCCGTCTTGCAACCTTCCTTGAAAAAATGATATTTTGACCTTATGCCCTTCTGGGCGCCCCCTCATGGAGAACATACCTCTTCTAAAAGACATAGTCATTCTGATGGCGATCTCGGTCCCCCTCTCGATACTCTTGACGAGGGTGGGGTTGCCGACCGTCATCGGCTTTCTTGTGACCGGCGTCATCATCGGCCCCTACGGGTTCGGGCTTGTCACCGAGATAGGCACGGTCGAGACCCTCTCGCAGATAGGCATCGTCCTCCTCCTCTTCACCATAGGGCTCGAGTTCTCGATAACGAGGATGCTGTCGCTCCGACGGGAGGGGATACTCGGGGGCGGCTTTCAGGTGGGCATCACCGTACTTGTCGTCTTCGCCGTCGGGATACTCCTCGGCTACCCGATGCAGGTCTCGCTCCTCCTCGGCTTCATCATCTCGCTTTCATCGACGGCCATAGTCCTTAAGCTCCTCCTTGACAAGGGCGAGGTCAACTCCCCGCACGGGAACCTCTCGGTCGGCATACTCATCTTCCAGGACCTCTGCGTCGTCTTGATGGTCATGGTGATACAGTCGATCGGAGGGAAGAGCGGCGCGTCGACCATGGAGATAGCGCGCGGGCTCGGGGTCTCCATAATAGCCTTCTTCATCATCGTCATCGCCGTCACATATCTCATCCCCAGGCTCTTCAACCAGGTAGTGAAGCTCAGGAACCGCGAGGTCTTCATATTGACGATAGTCCTCGTCTGCCTGGGGACCGCGCTCGTCACTTCCCTCTTCGGCCTCTCGCTCGCGCTGGGCGCGTTCATCGCCGGGCTCGCCATATCCGAGTCCGAATACTCGGACCAGATCGTCGCCGACGTCATCCCCTTCAGGGACACCTTCTCGTCCCTCTTTTTCATCTCCATCGGCATGCTCCTCGATTTCAACTACCTCATCTCCAACCTCCCGGTCATAGCCGGGGTCGTCGTGGTCATCATCGCGGTGAAGTCGCTCGCGCTCGTGGGCGTGGGGCAGATACTCAGGTATCCCTTGAGGCTCTCGATAGCCGCGGGCCTCAACCTCGCGCAAATTGGCGAGTTCTCTTTCATACTCATAAAGATGGGAGACGACTTCGGGTTCATCAGCGGTGGGCTCTATCAGGGGCTCCTCGCCTCCACGATAATCACGATGGCCGCGACCCCGTTCATATTCCAGAGGTCGTCGAAGATAGCGCTCGGCGTCGGCAGGCGCTTCGGCGCTCGCGCGCGCGAGGGCGCGAAAAAATCCGCCTTTTCAAACCATGTGATCATCGTCGGCTTCGGCGTGAACGGACGGAACCTCGCGCGAGTCCTTAAAGAGACCGGGATAACCCACGTAATAATGGACATGAACATGGAGCGGGTGCGGGAGGCGAAGTCCGGCGGGCACAGGGCGGTTTTCGGCGACGCATCCCACCCGGAGGTGATAAAGGCCCTTGGCGTTCACACCGCCAAGATGGTCGTCGTGGCGATATCCGACCCGATAAGCACGAGGAGGATTGTAAAGACCTCGCGCGACCAGAACCCGGCGGTCTCGATACTCGTCCGGACCCGTTACCTCCGGGAGGTAGAGGACCTCTACAGGCTCGGCGCGAACCAGGTCATACCCGAGGAGTTCGAGACCTCGGTCGAGATATTCGCGCGCGTGCTCCGGGACTACCGCATCCCCGGGAACATCATCCAGAACCAGATAGACCTCATAAGGCAGGAAGGGTACGCGATGTTCCGGAACCCGTCGATAGCCGGCGAGAGGCTGACGAAATTGACGGCGATACTCGAGAAGACCGTGATGGACACGTTCTATGTGGACAAGGGGTGCATGGTCGCCGGCAAGACGCTCGCCGCGCTGGACCTGAGAAAAAAGGCCGGGGCGACGATCATTGCGATAGTCAGGAAGGGCGAGGCCCGGACCAACCCTCCGGCGGACTATCTTATCGAGGACGGCGACATACTCGTAATCCTCGGGAGCCACGCTCAGTTGAACCAGGCGTTTGAGATGCTCAATGAAAAGTGCCCGGCGTGACCCCTCCCAGCCTCCCCTTATAAAAAGGGGAGGAGTTTTAAAGCTCCCCTCCTTGACAAGGAGGGGCCGGGGGAGGTCGTCTTGCAAGGCCTTTTTGCACATGATTAAAGGTAATGTCCGTCCCAAACAAAAACCCCCCTCCTAATCGGAGGGGGGTTTTTTTCAACCCTTATATCGGATAATGCTATCTGTCTTCCGGCAGCTTATACCCCTTGCCGCCGAACTGTACGGCGTCCGGGTCCTCGCACCTCGGGGGCGAGACCGCATGCACGCCGCCGCACTTGGGGCACTTTCCGACGAACGTCTTTAAAACAAAACCCTCGCCGCACCCCTGGCACTTTATTTTCAACCCCCCGTCCGGGATAGGAGCGTTCCGGACGGCCCCCCCGTGCGCCTGATAGACGAACTCTACAAGCTCAACACCTTCTGAAAACGGCCCGCCGCCGGACGGCCCGCAGCTTCCGCAATCACCCACACGAAAAACCTCCTCGATATTGAAAATCTTTTGCTCAAAACCATTTGGACCAATTCTTTCAGGATACTACAAATGGCCCCGGCGTTCAATTGAAAATATTACCGCTTTCCCGGGCCCGCGCGTATGACATTTCTCAAATGAGTCCTTGAGCCGAGCCGTTGCCTGACCGGACCCTCTATTTGCATTTTTTGTATTGATGTGATTTTTGCCTTCATTTTTGAAACCTATTTTTGACTATTTCATGCCTTTGAGATAGAATAAGGACGATTTTGGAGAAAAAAGTCCATGCCCCGTCAAGCCGGATAAAAAAAGGCCGTACCATGCTGGAAGAGACAAGGACCGAAGAAATCCCGCCACGCCTCGAAGACCTCCCCAGGACAGAGATACTCATCATAGAGGACAGCCCGGTACAGGCGGAGGCGCTCAAGAATACCCTCTCTGTAGCGGGCTACGAGGCCGCAATCGCCCATAACGGCTTCCGCGCGCTTGAGATGGTCAGGAAAAGACGCCCCTGTCTCGTCATAAGCGACATAGAGATGCCTTTGATCGACGGGTACGAGGTCTGCCGCGCCATAAAAAAGGACGACCAGCTCCGCGATATCCCCGTCATACTCCTCACCGTGCTCACCGACAAGACCGATATCATAAAGGGGCTCGACTCCGGCGCAGACGAGTACATCACCAAGCCTTATGACAAGGGCCTCCTCCTCTCGGCGATCGACCGCCTCCTCTCGGGGGCTGAAGAGGGGAGGATAACCGAGACCGCCCGGGGCCTCGAGGTCGAGATAGACGCGAAAAGGCACGTCATCACCGCCGGGAGAAAGGAGATAATGGAGGTCCTCCTTTCGACCTACGAAAACGCGATGAACCAGTACCGCAAGCTCTTCGAGACCGAATGCGCCCTGCAGGAGCTGAACGAGACGCTCGAGGAGAAGGTCCGGCTGAGGACCGCCGAGCTCCAGGCCGAGATAAACGAGAGGAAGAGGGCCGAGCAGGAGGTAAGGAAGCTCTCGGCGATAATCGAGCAGAGCGCGAACGTCGTCTTCGTCACGGACGCGGGCGGCCTTATCCAGTTCGTGAACCCCATGTTCGAAAAGATTACCGGGTACAATGGGTCCGAGGCGATAGGCAGGACGCCATGGGACCTTCTGACGGACACAGAGCTTAGGGACGACACCCGCCACATTTGGGAGAGCGTGCTCCAGGGCAAGGCCTGGAGCGGGGTGCTTAAAAAAGAAAAGAAGGACGGCCTGGAATACTGGGTGGAGAGCGTGATAACGCCCTTAAGGAACGAATCCGACGAGATAACCGGGTACCTTGCCGTCCAGGAGGACGTCACCGAGAAGAGGCAGGCCTCGGCGAGGATAAAGTACCTCGCCCAGTACGACCCGGTGACGGGTCTCCTCAACCGGGCGCGGTTCTTCTCCCGTCTCGAAGAGACCCTCTCTTACAACCGCGCCCCGGGATGCGCCTACTCCCTCCTTGTGGCGAACATAGACAGGTTCAAGCTCATAAACGACGCCTACGGGCACAACACCGGAGACGAGGTCTTGAAAAGTGTCGCGAGGCTCCTGCTGACGCTCTTTGAGTCCATCTCCCTTGCCCGGCCAGAGCGCGCCGGCGAGGCGCTCATGAGCCGCCTTGGGGCCGACGAGTTCGCGGTCTTCTTCAGTTGCACAGGGAAGGACGAGGCGGCCTCCATCGCAGAGAGGATACGCGCCGGGGCGGAGACCATGTCCGCCTCGATACCCGAGAGGATAACGCTCAGCATCGGGGGCGCGTTCTATCCCGAGCATTCGGAGGACTCGACGGGCTTGCTCACCAAGGCGGACGCGGCCCTCTTCAGGGCAAAGACCCTCGGCAGGAACAGGTTCCACTTCTTTCAGGCCGAGGACCGCGACCTGGAGAACATGCATATAAAGCTCGCGTGGAAGAACCGCATAGTGAGCGCGATAGAGGACGACAGGTTCCAGCCCTGGTTCCAGCCCATCATGGACCTCAAGAGCAATTCGGTAAACCACTTCGAGGTGCTGGCGAGGATGCAGGACGAGACCGGCAAGATAGTCCTGCCGTCCAGGTTCATAGAGATCGCCGAGACGTTCGGCATAATAAACCATATAGACAGGATGATAATTGACAAGGCCTTCCGGATCAAGGACTTAAGGCCCCCGGACGGGATGACTTTCTCCATGAACATCTCGGGAAAGAACCTCGGGGACAACGACTTCCTCTCCTTCCTGAAGGGCAGGATAGCCGGGGCCGGGGA
>JACREV010000100.1 GCA_016218095.1 Deltaproteobacteria bacterium
ACCCGGCCTCGACGCCCTGGTCTATGAGTATCTCCGAGCACGGGCCGCACGGGCCGGTGTCACCCATCGACCAGAAGTTGTCCTTTGCGCCCATCCGCACAATCCTGTCTTCACGGACCCCGGCGGTCTTTTTCCAGATGGTCGCCGCCTCGTCGTCGGTCTCGAATACGGTCACCCAGAGCTTGTCCTTGGGGAGCCTCATCTCGCTTGTGAGAAAGTCCCAGGCGTACTTTATCGCGCCTTCCTTGAAGTAATCGCCGAATGAGAAGTTGCCGAGCATCTCGAAAAAGGTATGGTGGCGCGCGGTCCTTCCGACGTTTTCGAGGTCGTTGTGCTTGCCGCCGGCCCTCATGCACTTCTGGCAGGATACGGCCGTCCTGTACTCCCGCGTCTCCTCGTTGAGGAATACGGACTTGAACTGGACCATCCCGGCGTTCGTGAAGAGGAGCGTCGGGTCGCCCTTGGGTATGAGCCCGGAAGAAGGCACGATGGTGTGGCCGTTCTTCTTGAAGTAATCGAGGAAGCGTTTTCTTATCTCGCTTGAACGCATGTGTCTGACCTTTAAATGTAAATGTATTTAAATACCATTATCTCATATAAACAAAGTACCCTCATAACTCATCCGGGGGTGCCTGAGGGGCGTCCCTGCCCATCTCCCTTATGACCTCGAATATGACGGACGGAGAAAAGCCCCTGCTTGACAAGAACCTGAACGCCCGCTCCGTATCCTTTCTTTCGAGGGGAGGGGAGAGGCGGTTCTTTTTCATCCATTTCCGCGCGGCCTCTCTCGCCGCAATGTCCGAGGCGACGGTTGAGCCGGACAAGAGGCGGGCGATTGTTTCTTTCGGGATGCCTTTTTTCTCGAGGTCCCGCGCTATCTTTGCCGGGCCCCAGTTTTTGAATCTGAGACGGGATTCGACGAGGATCGCCGCGAATTTCTCGTCGTCGAGGTAGCTTGCCTCGATAAGCCTTGAGACCGTCCCGTCTATCTCGGCGGCTTCGAAGCCCTTGTCCTTGAGCTTTGTCCGGACCTCAAAAATCGACCTCGGCCTTGAGGAAAGGTAGTTGAGCGCAACGGTCAAAGCGTCTTTCCTGGCCTGGCCTGGGGTCATGTTTTATTTGTGAGATGTTTGAGGGGGTATTTGGGGTATCTTTCTATTGAAAGCTTTTTCCAAATCCCCATCCAAAGATTTTTAGTTCTTCCCAGAAGAGTCCCCCACTATTTTTTTTCGTGGGGGCTCTTCTGGAATTAAAAATTTTTGGAGAGGGTTTGGGAGAACCTTTTTATAAAAAGGTTCTCCCAAAGTCCTCAGAATCTCTCGATATCGGGCGAGGGTTTGGGGCCGCTGCCGCCTTCCTTTTCCTCGCCTTTTTCGAAGTCTTTCCAGCCCATCTCGCTTGTGGACGAGACGCCCTTTACCTTGAGGGCAAAATCCGCCGGGTTGGAGGCCTGTCTAAGGGCCTCGTCGTATGAGACGAGGCCCTTGTTCAGCAGCGACATTATGGACTGGTCGAACGTCTGCATGCCGTATGTAGTATAGCCTTTGACTATGGCGTCAGAGATGTCCTTGGTCTTTTCCTTGTCCTCTATGCACTCCCTTATGCGGGCCGTCGTTACCATGACCTCGACCGCGGGGACTCTCGCGTGGCCGTCCTTTGTGGGCATGAGCCTCTGGGAGATGATGGCCTTGAGGACGCCGGCGAGCTGTATCCTTATCTGTTTCTGCTGGTAGGGAGGGAATACGGAGACTATCCTGTTTATCGTTTCCATTGCGTCTATGGTGTGGAGGGTGGATAAGACCAGGTGGCCGGTCTCTGCGGCTGTGAGCGCTATCTCTATGGTCTCGAGATCGCGCATTTCGCCGACCATGATGATATCGGGGTCCTGGCGGAGCGCGCCTCTGAGGGCGTCCGAGAAGGTCTGCGAGTCGACTCCTATCTCCCTCTGGTTGATGATACAGCGTTTGTCCCTGTGCAGGAATTCGATCGGGTCTTCGGCGGTGACGATGTGGCCGGAGCGGTGGTTGTTTATGTAGTCCATGGCCGCGGCCAGCGTTGTGGACTTGCCGCTGCCGGTCACGCCCGTGACGAGGACGAGGCCGCGCATCTCGTTAGAGACGGTCTCGAGGACCTTCGGGAGGTTGAGCTCATCGAAGGTCTGTATCTTTATGGGGATTACGCGGAGCACTATGCCGACGGCGCCCCTCTGCTGGAATACGTTGACCCTGAACCTGCCGAGCCCGGGGACGGAGTAGGCCATGTCGACCTGGTGCTTTGCCTTGAAGGTCTCTTTCTGGACGTCGTTCATTATCCTCATCGCGGCCTTGGATATCTCGTCCGGGGCGAGTCTGTCGTGGTTCTTTACGGGGACGAGGTTGCCGTGGACGCGGAGGATGGGGGGAACTCCGGCCTTCAAGTGGACGTCGGAGGCCTTGGACTTTACGGCTATGTTGAGTATCGAGCTTAAGTCTATGTCTGCCATATGGGGTTACTCCTCTTTTACCTTGACGCCGTAGTGCTGGAGGACCTTTTTCTCTATGTCGAGCGCGACTTCGGGGTGCTCCTTGAGGAAGGCGCGGGCGGATTCACGGCCCTGTCCGAGCCTCTCTCCGCCGTAGGAGAACCACGAGCCGCTCTTCTCCACGATATTGGCGTTCGAGCCGAGGTCGAGTATGTCGCCCTCGCGCGAGATCCCCTCGTTGAAGAGTATGTCGAACTCCGCGTCCTTGAAGGGCGGGGCGAGCTTGTTCTTTACGACCTTGACCCTTATCCGGTTGCCGATGACGTTCTCGCCCTGCTTTATCTGGCCTATCTTCCTTATGTCCATGCGGATGGTGGCGTAGAACTTCAACGCGTTTCCGCCGGTCGTCGTCTCGGGGGACCCGAACATTACGCCTATCTTGTGCCTTATCTGGTTTATGAATATGACGCAGGTGTTCGATTTGCTGATCGTCGAGGTGAGCTTACGGAGGGCCTGGCTCATGAGCCGGGCCTGGAGCCCCATGTGGGAGTCGCCCATCTCTCCTTCGAGCTCGGCGCGCGGGACGAGGGCCGCGACCGAGTCTATGACGATCAGGTCGACCGCCCCGCTCCTTATGAGGACGTCGGCGATCTCGAGGGCCTGCTCTCCGGTATCGGGCTGTGAGAGGAGCAGGTCGTCTGTATTTACCCCGAGTTTTTTGGCGTAGGCGAGGTCGAGGGCGTGCTCGGCGTCTATGAAGGCGACCGCCCCCTGCGACCTCTGGGCCTCTGCCGCTATGTGGAGGGCGAGCGTCGTCTTGCCGGAGGACTCGGGGCCGAATATCTCTACGACCCTGCCTCTCGGCACGCCGCCGGCTCCGAGCGCGATGTTGAGCGCAGGGGAGCCCGTGGAGATGGTCGCGATGTCGACCGGGACCCCGTCCTTTCCGAGCCTCATTATCGAGCCCTTGCCGAACTGCTTTTCTATCTGGCTTATGGCGAGCTCTATCGCCTTGCCCTTGTTCGACGGCGTTGTTGCGGGAGAATTAGACATTTACGCCCTCCTTCTAAGTTTGTTTTCCAAGCACGATGGTCTTTATGTCCGTGTACTCGGCCCCCTTTGGGTTGAGCACGCTCTTTATGAGGTGGAAGGCGGAGGCCGTGAAGCTTTTATCTATCGATATATCCGCTTCTGCGGCGACCCTGCCGAGCTCCTTGCCGTCAGTGAAGGACTTTACCCTGCAAAGGGTCAGGTGCGGGGTAAAGGGACGGTCTTCTCTTTCGAAGCCGAGGGGAGAGAGCCTTTCCTCTATGTTTGCCGCAAGCCTTTTAAGCGTTTCGTTCTCGCCAATACCGACCCAGAGGACCCTCGGGTTCCTCATGTTTGGGAAGGCGCCAAGACCCGAGACGCTTACTTCGAAGGGGGGGATACCCTTCGAGGCGTCTTCGAGTGCGGTCGATATTTTATCCACCTTTCCCGGGTCTATCTCGCCCAGGAACTTCAAGGTGAGGTGGATGGAGGCTGGTTTTACCCAGCTTATGCCATGCCAGCCGCGGTCGAGGGTCGATTGAATCCCTTCGAGCTCCCGGAGTATTTCTCCCGGTATCTTTATCGCGACAAACGCCCTTATATTTATGCCTCCCTGGCCAGAGAGATTATCAATTTTAGGGCCTCTTCGGCGGACCTTTTCCGGACGAGCGCCCTTCCGCCCTTGAAGAGGAATTTTTTTACTATTGTACCGCGCCCCCTTGAGGCCCCGATATATACCGTGCCCACGGGTTTTCCGGGTCTTCCTCCGCCAGGCCCGGCGATGCCTGTAATGGATACGCCTATGGAGGAGGCGAGCCTCTTTTTGACCCCCCGGGCCATCTCCGCCGCGGTCTCAACGGAAACCGCGCCGTGCCTTTTGAGGGTCGCGGCCCGGACTTTGAGGAGGCCTTCTTTTATGTCGTTAGAGTAGGCGACAACGCCGCCTCTGAAGTAGTCTGAGCTCCCCGGCACGTCGGTTATCAATTTTGATAAGAGCCCGCCGGTGCATGACTCGGCTGTGGCGAGGGTGAGCCCCTTTGACTTAAGGGTCTCCCCGGCGGTTATGTTAAGTGGTTTTATCCGAGGAGCCATATCATCAAGCGCGCCGAGGCCCCGGCGTATACCCCTGCCGCGAGGTCGTCGGCTACGACCCCGAGCCCGCCCTTTACCCGCCTGTCCAGCGACCCGGCCGGATAGGGCTTAAGAATATCAAAAATCCTGAAAAGAATAAACACTAATGTTGCGTTTAAAAGGGTGAAGGGGAGGGCGAAAAAGGCGAGGAGATATCCGCTTATCTCGTCGCAGACGATAGAGGGGTGGTCGTGCCTCCCGAGCGAGCGG
>JACREV010000108.1 GCA_016218095.1 Deltaproteobacteria bacterium
CGGCCCTTACAAGACCTTTTTCAAAATAGCGGGTCCGGCAGACGCGCCTGAATATCTCAAGCGCCGCGTCCTCTCCGACAAGGGCCGGGCCGTTCTCTATCAAGGCGAAATTATGGGACCTCATATGTGCGCCTTCGCGTAGCCGGAGTCGAGGAACCACTCGTATGTCTCCCTTATCCCGTCATGGAGCGAGACCAGAGGCCTCCATCCAAAGGATGAGAACCTGGTGGAATCGAGCACCTTGCGGATAGCGCCGTCAGGCTTCGACGTATTCCAGACTATCTCGCCGTTGTAGCCTACGATCTCCGCGATCATGGACGCGAGGTCAGCGATGGAGTGGTCCTCGCCCGTCCCTATGTTGTAATGCGTGTTCTCAAGCCTGTCGGAGTTTGCCATCGCGAAGATCGAGGCGGAAGCCGCGTCGTCTGCGTGAAGGAACTCCCTTCTGGGCCTCCCGGTGCCCCAGAGGTCTAACTTAAGCGCGCCCTCAATCCTGGCCTCGTGGAACCTCCTTATGAGCCCCGCCATGACATGGGAGCTCTCAAGGTTGAAGTTGTCGTTCCGGCCATATATTGAATTCGGCACAAGGGAGATGAACCTCTTCGACCTGTACTGGTTGTTGTAGGCCCTGCATGCGACGACCCCGGCTATCTTGGCTACGGCGTACGGCTCGCTCGTCTTCTCGACCGGCCCCGTCAGTAAACAGTCTTCGGGGATCGGCTGAGGCGAGGACTTCGGGTACATGCAGGAAGACCCGTAGAATATGAGCCTTGTGACCCCGTGCCTTTCGGCGGCCTCGAATACGCTGTCCTGCATCGAGATGTTTTCGTGGAGGAAGCTCGAAGGGTAGGCTATATTGGCGATTATCCCGCCGGTCCTCCCCGCGGAGAGGAATACGTACTCCGGCCTTTCGCTCTTAAAGAACGCGTCTACCGAGGCCGCGTCGGTAAGATCGAGCTCAGCTTTTGAGCGCGTGACGATGTTTCTGAAGCCGTCGGCCTCAAGCCTCCTCATTATCGCCGAGCCGAGGAGCCCCCTGTGCCCGGCCACAAATATCTTCGATGTTTTGCTAAACATTCCCGTACCTGTTATTGAGGACGATCCTGTAGCCCTTGACGAGCTCCCTTATGCCACGGTCAAGCGTGAAGGCGGCCTTGTAGCCCGTCTTTTCTATCTTCTCGTTCGAGACTATATAGTCCCGTTTGTCCGGGTCCTCGCCCACGGAGGCCTCGACGAAGTAGAAGTCGCCGACGATGTCCTTTATCCTCGAGCATAGCTCGAGCTTCGAGAGGTTTGCTTCCGATAGACCGACGTTGTAGGCCTCGTTTCTGAGCCTGTCGAAGTTGTCTATCGAATGCATGAACGCGTTCGCCACGTCCCTGACGTGGATGTAGTTCCTCTTGAAGTGGCCTTCAAAGACTACGACGAACTTTTCCTTTACGGCCCTGTACGTGAAGTCGTTGACGAGCAGGTCTATCCTCATCCTCGGCGACATTCCGAAGACGGTCGCGAGCCGGAGGCTTATGGAGTTGCCCCGCCCGAGCGCGAGCGCCTCTGCCTCGACCTTTGTCCTGCCGTAGAGGGAGATCGGGTTCAACGGCGTGGCCTCGGTGCATGCGACCCCGGCTCTACCTATGCCGTACCCGCTGTTCGTCGTGGGGATTATTATCCGCTGGTCCCTTGAGAGGAGCTTTATGACGGTCGCGATCGCGTCGCGGTTCGTCGAGACGGTCCCAATTTTATCCCTTGAGCAGAGCGGCGCGCCTACGAGCGCGGCAAGAGGGATGATGTAGTCCGCGCTTTTGACGAGCGGGCGCAGGACCTCCTCGTCCCTCGCATCCCCCCTGACGATATTGAACCTCTCGTTCGCGCAGCACTCAAGGAGCGAGTTCTGTCCGAACATGAAGTTGTCGAGGACCGTGACATGGTGCCCGAGCCGGAGGAGCTCCGGCACGAGTGTCGAGCCGATATAACCCGCTCCGCCTGTAACGAGAATATTGTAGTCCATCAGTAAGGCGCTCCTGTCTTTAATGACGTTAATGAAGCTTCGCTATCGACAAACTTCTCTCAGACTCCTTCATGGCAACCCTATTTAGTGCGAGATATCTTACTGCCGCCCCCCATGCCCATAAGCCGACTCTCCCCTCCGTCCCCCCCTGCCTGCTTTCCTCCACATTTCTCATCCAGTGCACCCTGCTGTCTCAGCCCCTCAGCCCCTCAGCCCCTCAGCCACTCAGCCACTCAGCCACTCACGCCACTCACGCCACTCACGCCCACTCACGCCCACTCACGCCCACGCGCGCTCTATGCCATCAACTGACGAGCTGTTGTAGTTATAGAAGTCCGGCTTGTAGACCATTATCTCCGAGCCGTTGAAGTCGAACCTGAACGGTACGTGCAGAAAGCCTCCGAGCGCTTCTTTCACCCTCTTCTGGTCTTCGGGCTCCACGTAGAAGACCATGAAGCCGCCGTTACCCGCGCCAAGGAGCTTTCCGCCGACGGCGCCGTTCCTGATAGCCGCGGCGTAGAGGTCGTCTATCTCTGGGTTTGTTATCTTTCCCGAGAGTCTCTTCTTAAGGAGCCAGGTCTCGTTCAGCAGCCTGCCGAAGTCAACGAACCCTCCTCCTGAAGTCAGTATCTCCTCCGCCTCGTCCACGAGCTTTCTTATCTCATGGAGGTCGCGCTTGTTTCTGGAAGTGTTCTCTACCTGCTCCTTGGCTATCTCTGAAGCAAAACGCGCCTTTCCGGTATAAAAGAGCATGAAGCGGGACTCGAAGGCCCGGAGCCTCTCTTCCGTCATGATGACGGGTTCCACGACAATCCTCCCGTTCCTGAGGAACTCTATCGTGTTCAGTCCTCCGTATGCGGCCCAGACCTGGTCCTGGGAGCCGACGTTTTCCTTTATTATCTCCTGCTCGATGTGTATGGCCTTCAAAGAGAGCTCCTCTTTGAGTATTATCCTGCCCTCGAGCGCGTAGAGCGTCTTTATGAGGCCGACGGTGAATGCCGAGCTCGACCCCATGCCCGAGAGCGCCGGGATGTCGCCGTCGTGGTGTATCTCAAGACCCTTTTGAATGCCGAGGTGCTTTAGCGTGCTTTTAACGGACGGGTGCTGTATCTCGTCAACATGGTTTACGGTCTCGACCCTGGAGTACGCGATCCTGTGCCTGTGCTTGAAGAACGGCGGCAGTTCCCTGCAGGTTATGTAGCAGTACTTGTTGATGGCTGTGCCCAGGACCTTGCCCCCGTTTTCGAGATACCATGATGGATAATCAGTGCCGCCGCCGAAAAAGGAGATCCTGTGCGGTGTGCGCGAGATTATCATTCAGCCCTCCATTGATTTTATGCTGCCTCTAAAAATTAGGGATTTTTTCTGAGGTCAAGGAAGGACGGAAATAAAAAGCGTAGCATATATGGGAATATGTGAGCATTTTTATTTCCGGCCTGACACAGAGATCAGGAAAAATAACAATTTTTAGAAGTAGCATTTAAAGACGAGCTCGTTCTGAGCCCTTATATAGTCCTCCGGGACGCCAATGTCTATGAAGTAGGCGTCCGTTGCGTAAACGAATGCGTCCCTCGGACCTTTCATAAGAAAGTCCCTTTCAAAGGAGAAACTATCGAGCTGAACGTCCGTGACCCCCGCGCGCCTCCTGTCGATGATATAGACCCCGGTGTTTATGTAGCCGGGGCCTTTGTTGTCTTTCTCAATGAAGCCGGAGAGCCTCCCTCCGTTTACAGCTACCGTTCCGTACCTCGCGGCATCCGGGACGAGCTTTACCGCGATCGTCAAGGCGGCCATTTCCTCGTAATGGAACCAGCTCATCGGCCCGAGCGCGCCCAAAAGGATCGAGTCGCCGTTTACTACGACGACATCCTTGGAGTGGACGAATTTAAGCGCCTCCCTTATGGCGCCTCCCGTGCCGAGAGGTCCGTCCTCTATCACGTAATCTATCTCCATGCCCTTGAACTCGGTCCCTATAGCGTCTATGATGAGGCTGTGCCTGTACCCGACCGAGAGGAACGCCTTTTCGACGCCTCCTTCACGGAGGTTATCCAGGACGTAATGGAGGAAGGGCCTCCCGGAGACCTCAGCGAGCGGCTTGGGCAGGTCTTTCACCACGCTTTTAAGCCTCGTTCCGAACCCGCCGGCCAGGACTATCGCTTCTTTTATTGAACCCATGGCTCCCCGATCGTTTATGCAAATGCGCATTTCAAAACTGCATGGCGCGGTAAATCCGCCTTTTTGTAAACAGGAGTAATCTGCCAGGGTGCGTAACGGGATGAGTGCGGGATGAGTATTCCAGGTGGATGCCGGTCGCCCGGCGGGTATTGCGTCAGGATGGAAAAACAGGGTGCGTTAAAAAAGCCTATGTGTTCACGGTAAGGAAGTTCGAGATGGTCTCCATTACATATTCTATCTGTTCTTCACCTATGTCCTGGTGAACGCCTATGTGTATGCCGTTCCTGCCCATGTACTCTGCCCCCGGGAACTCGCCTTCCCTGTGTCCGAGAAAGTTAAAACCCGGACACTGCGTCGGCATGGATAGGAAGAGGTTCCTCGTGTCTATGCCGGACTTTTCCATGTGGTCTACGAGCTGGTTCCTCGTAAACGGCGCGTCCTCTTTTAGTATTATCGGGAAGCCGTGGGGGCCTATCTCCTCTCCATCTTCCTCTTCGATCGTGTAGAGGAACGGCTCGAACCCCTGGAATTTATCTATCATCGAAAGGAGGTTCTTGCGCTTCTTCGAGAGAATATCACCGAATATGTCGAGGTTGCCGAGGCCGATAGCCGCCTCAAGCTCGTTCATCTTGGCTGAAAAGCCTATGCGCTCGAACTGGAAGCGTATGTCCTCGCCGCCGCCCTTCGCGAACCTCTTGTTGCAGTAACCGGAGCTTATGTTCAGCACACAGCTCTCGCACTTGCAGGCCCTGCCGTGAGAGCGGAGAGACCTTAAGACCTCGGCGAAGTCCTCGCGGTCGGTGATCACCATGCCGCCCTCGATTGTGGAGATGATGTGCGCCACATACAGGCTGTACGCTCCCATGTCGCCGATGGTCCCGACCTTTTTGCCCTTGTATACCGCGCCGTGGGCCTCTGCCGCGTCCTCTATCACAAAGAGGCCGAACTTCCTTGCTATCTTCATTATCGGGTCCATGTCGGCGGGCTTTCCCATGAGGTGCACGGGCATGATCGCCCGCGTCCTGCCGGTTATCCTCTCCTCGATGCGCGCAGGGTCGATGTTGAGGGTGCGCTTGTCGATATCGACGAAGACCGGGGCGAAGCCCGCCTGCAGGACGGCGTTACCGGTCGCGACGAACGAAAGCGCCGGGACGATGACTTCATCCCCCCTCCGAGCCCCGAAGTCGTAGAGTACTGCAAGCGCGAGCGCGTCGGCGTCTGTGCCGGTGCTTACGGCGACACCCTCTTTAGCGCCCATGATGGATGCAAACCTCTTCTCGAACTCTCTTACGTACCTCCCGCTTGACAGCCTCTTTGACGCGAGCGCGTCCATGACAAGGCCCTTCGCCCTCTCTGTCACAGAAATAGTCCCAAAAGGCACTCTCATCATACGGTCTCTTTCCTTTTCGTTATTTTGTTTGAGAGATAAACGCTTATGTCTTCGACCTCTATCCCGGTGGTCCGCCGCAAAGCGTAATAACAGCCGGGGCACGCGCTTGTAATGAGCTTCACCGCGCCGGCGGAGACCGCCGAGTCCGCGACCTTCTGGGCTATCGGGGCCGCGGCGAGGGGCTCCCTCAATATGAGCGGGAAACCGCAACAGGGGGCCTTCTCCCTTGCCCTTTCCATCTCGACTATTTCAACCCCGGCCTTCCTTAGCGCCTCCCTCGGCTCATCGTAGACGCCGTATCTTCTCCCGAAGACGCAGGAATCGTGGTACGCGGCCTTGGGGCCTTTGTCTACCGCAAACTCGGAGCCCGCTATCGCCTCGGTAAACCGGAGCACGCGCGCGACACCATGGCTTTTAAGCCTCTCGCCCCTCTCCTCAAGTATCTCGTAACAGTGCGGGCATGAGACGATTATCTCCTCCGCACCGCTCTCCCCGGCCCTTTTTAAGAATTCGTCAAAACCCTTCTCGCGCTCCTCTGCGAACCCGAATGAGTCGTAAGCCCCGCCGCAACAGCCTTCTATGACAGAGGGCCTCTCGCCGTGCGCATATTCGATAACCTTTATCGCCGCGTCCCTTATTTCAGGTGCGTTGATCGTTGTAACGCAACCGGGGAAGTAGGCGGCCTTTTTTCTTTTCGCTGGAAGTACGCTAAGAGCCCCTTTGGCGTTTGCGGCCAATGTGACGGAGCTCGCCACGAGCCTTAAGGGCTTGAGCCTTTTCTTAAGCGACTCGTTTTTTACCGACTCTTCCTTGAGCCTCCCTATCATCCGGGGCGTATCTATCGAGACAGGGCAGTTGACTTTACATAGGCCGCATTTGAGGCACGAGTAAAGGCCGTTCTCAAAGGCTGCTCCGACGCCTTCTTTTACAGCCGAGTCTATGACGCCGATACCTCCCTGCTTGTACGCGCTCCCGAAGGCAGGGCCCTTTTCGAGGTACGCCGGACACTCAAGGAGGCAGCCTCCGCAACCTATGCAGTGACTGCTCTCCTTCAGCCATTCCTCTGTTGCAGACCTCTTTATGATGACTACGACCGCCTCGGCAGGGCCGTGTACGCCGTAGAAGAGCTTCTTTTCGATATCTGCCGTCCTGCTCGGGCCTGATATTATGTTGATATAGGCGGTGGTGACGGAGCCGGTGGCGTAATAGGTCTGGAGCTTCACCATGTTGAGGGCGGAGGCGAGGTCTTCGTATATCTTGTTGGAATCCGTTATGACGATGTGCTTTTCGAGGCGGGAGATCTCGGCGACGTTGCCCTCGTTATGTATTATGACGACAGAGCCTTCCGAAGCGGTTATGGCGTTCGCGCCGGTTATGCCTACTCTTGCCTTTCCTATCGCGTCCTTGATCTCGCTTTTCAAAAAACCTACTATGACCGCAGGGTCTGCAGGGACCTCGCAACCTCTCGATGCGCTGATTATCCCGGAGATGGCGTCTCTCCCGAGGTGGCTCACCGGCCCGGTCGGGTGAGAGGGCCTCTCCCCCGAGAGCTGGAGGACCCTGTCGCCTATGTCGGTCTCGACGGTCTCGATGCCATGTTCAGTGAGCCTGTCGACAAGGCGCATCTCTTTGGTGATGTTCGATTTGGATTTTACGACGAGCCTTTCTTCGCCTATGGCGCTTAAGACCGCCTCGAATGCCTCTTCCATTGAGTCGGCAAGGACTACCTTGAACCTGTTCTTTTCGAGAGTTGAGATCGCCTTTTCAAGAAGGCCCGTGTTTCCGACAGATGATTCTCTGTCGGACTTGAGACGCGCCTTCATGCCATCGAGGTCGGCGAGCCTTGATGAGTTCTCCTCCTGCCTCTTGATGACGGACGCGAACGCCGCCTCAAGGCTCCTCTTTGAGGAACCTTTGAGGCGGGACTCGCCTCCGAAGAGGAACCTGCTCAAAAGTTTTAGATGGACAGTGGCCATAATGACGGACCGCTTAGGTTAAAGATAGACTCTGACGCGATTGAGGCAAAAGGCCGCCTTTAATCCGTAAAGAGCAAGGGATCGGGACGAGATGGGGTTTTCTGTTGAGTGGTTTCGGGGTGTGTGGTCTGTCGCGAGGCTTAAAACGCTTTATTACAATATTGCAAATTTCTCAAAAAATGTCAACCCCTCTTTTAAAAATAACCGAAATGGATATTTTTCAATGGATATTCAGGCATATCCCGGATGTGGATAACACCCGCATACGCCAGGTCCTGCTTACACGATTACGAAAAGGTTTCTCAAACAATCACGAGCCGCCTACGACGAGGTTCCTGGGTTCCGCGTTCATGTAGGCAGAGATGTTCTCTATCGTGGTGTCGAGTATCCTCTGGACCGCCTCGCGCGTATAGAACGCCGAGTGCGGCGTTATGACGACGTTACGGAGCCTCAAAAGTATGTGGTCGGCGAGGAGAGATTCAAGCGGCCTCCTCTGCGCGATCGACCTTATGAGCTCGGCCTCCTCGCGTATAGTCGGCTCCTCCGGTAGCACGTCGAGGCCGACGGCGGAGACCTTGCCGGATGAGACCGCCTTCAAGAGCGCCTGTATGTCGATGAGCGAGCCCCTTGCGGTGTTTATGACGACTACTCCCTTTTTCATGAGGTCGAACTCCCGCTCCGAGAGGAAATGGTGGGTCTCGGGTACGGCCGGAAGGTGCAGCGTTATTATGTCCGAGAGCGAGAGCACCTCGTCAAGGGGTGCGTACCTGAAACCCATGCGCGAGGCGAATATGTCGTTCGGGCGCTTGTCGAACGCGAGCACCTTCATCCTGAAGCCCTTCGCTATCTCGATGACGTAACGTCCTATTGCGCCTGTGCCGATGACGCCGAGCGTCTTGTCCTTGAGGTCGAATCCCATGAGCCCCTGCTCGGTGAACTCTCCGCGCCGGGTCCTCTCGACCGCGTCGATGAGCCTGTGCGAGATGGCGAGGATGAGGCCGAAGACATGCTCGGCGACCGTGTTGTCGCCGTAAGCCGGGACGTTCGCTACCCTTATGCCGCGCTCGACGCAATACGCCGTGTCTATATGGTCAAAGCCCGTCGAGCGCGTCGCGATGAGCCTTAAGTCCTTCAACTCCTTTATGGCGTCTCTGGATAAGTCGGAATAGATGAAGGTCGATACGACCTCGCGGTCCGCGTACTCATGCGCGTTCTCTTTCGTAAGGTGTCCGTGTGTGATGATGACGTCGTGACCCTTGGAAAGGCCCTCGAACGCGCCCCTTTCCCAATCCTCTACCTCGAATATGGCTATCTTCATGGCAATACCCCC
>JACREV010000101.1 GCA_016218095.1 Deltaproteobacteria bacterium
ATTCTGGGCTGGAAGGCGGCCATAGAAAAGAGGATTCCAGGGTCGCTTGAGGCTGTTGATATCGAGCTTCAAAAAGGAGATCTAAAAGTGGCTGTGGAAATTTCCTCTACCACAAAGCCGATCCAGGAAATCCAGAATATCAGAAAATGCCTTGAGGCAGGGTATGAATATATAATCTGCGTATCCCCGGAAGATAACCGGCTTACTAACCTTAAAACCCAGTCAGTGAAAGCCTTTACCTTCAGGGAACGGGAAAGGTTCCGTTTCTGTTCTCCGAAAAGGCTGAAAAACATCCTTGAGAGCCTTTCCCCCTCCGGAATTGATTCTGGAAACAGGATAGTTTCTGAGAAAATTCCCCCTCAGAAACAATTGCTCGATACCAAAGAGGCTTCCGAACTCCTTGGCATAAAGAAAAACACTCTTTACGAGTGGGTGATCCAGAGAAAGATACCTTTTGTGAAGGTAGGCAGGCTTACCAAGTTCAGGCGAGATGCTTTGGAAGAGTGGCTTAAAAAGCGTAGCCGGAAAGAAGAAACTTTCTAAATTTGCTATCCTTTTCTTTGCATTTTCCTGTTGTTTTGAAGAGGAGTTCCCCTTAAAATATATGGCCTGGGGAGGCCGCTATGAGCATCTATCAGAAAGGCAGAAATTGGTACATTGACTACTACTTCAAAGGCCGCAGGAAAAGGAAGAAGATCGGCCCTTCAAAGAAGCTTGCCGAGCAGGTCTTAAAGGACGTCCATGTGAAGCTCGCCAAAAGCGAGTTTCTGGGCATCCATGAGGAAAAGAAACTCCTCTTCAAGGACTACGCCGAGCAATACAAGGAATATTCCAAGACCGTAAAATCCCCCTCTTCAGTCACCAGGGACAAAGAGATTATTACCAAACACCTGGCTCCGGCCTTGGAGGACCAGTATCTATTCCAGATTGCCCTCGATGATATTGAACATTACAGGGCAAAGCGCCTGAAAGACGATGCAAGCCCCTCCACCATCAACAAAGAGGTTAACCTGCTGAAAGCCATGCTAAACAGGGCTGTTGAGTGGAAGTATCTGAAAACAAACCCCCTGCAAGGCTTCAGGCAACTCAAGGAGCCTCCGGGACGGCTAAGATATCTCAACCCTGAAGAGTTCCAAAACCTTATCACCGCATGCTCCAGTGACGCCGGTCTCCTGGCGGTAGTGCAGCTCGCGCTCTATACGGGTATGCGCCGGGGAGAGATACTTAACCTGAAATGGGAAAATATCGACCTTCAAAAACGGCTCGTACTTCTTGAAAAGACAAAGACCAATGAACGCCGGATTATTCCCATAAACGATACCCTTGCTGAGGTGTTAAAGAATATTCCGCGTAGCGAAGAAAGTGAGGATACGGATATTGTTTTCCCGGAGCTATCCGGCAATATGCTCAGCATGGCCTTCCGGAGGGCTTGCGGTAAGGCCAAGATCACCAATTTCCGTTTCCATGACCTGAGACATACCTTTGCCTCTCACCTTACGATGGCGGGGTATAACCAGAGGACGATACAGCATCTTCTGGGCCATAAAGACCCGCGCATGACGGTCAGGTATTCCCACCTTTCGGATGACCATCTTTCCCAGGCTGTAAAGGCACTGGATCAGGTCTTTGCGCCATCAAAAAAGGTAGTGCCTACAGAGCCCAAGAAGGAATCCGATGGACACCATATGGACACCGGAACTAAAAAGGGGTTACGGAAAGTTCCGTAACCCCTTGATTTTCCTGGCGTCCCCACGGGGATTCGAACCCCGGTTACCGCCGTGAAAGGGCGATGTCCTTGGCCTCTAGACGATGGGGACTTCTTGGGACTTCTGTTTTTCTTATGTATAATGGTGAGCCGCCCGGGACTCGAACCCGGGACCACCTGCTTAAAAGGCAGATGCTCTACCACCTGAGCTAGCGGCTCAAATCCTCGGACCAACAATAACCTGAAATGAGTATCACAAAAGAGGCGCGCCTGTCAAACCCAAAAGACGCCCCAAAACACGCCTTAATTATATCGGAAAACCCGGAACAGGCCTTCATTCAAAAAAAACCGCGCTGGATACCCTGCCTACTTTACCGCCCTCCGGAGAAAATCCTTGACCTCGAGAAAGAACTCCCGTGCCTGATAGAGCTTCAGCTGGGACTCGTTCTCCGCGTACTCGAGCCCGGCGTTCAGGCCAAAGGCCTTCCACTCCGCCTTGACCTTCTCGATGTACGGGTCGAGCTTGTGGCTGAACCTCTCGAGCATCGCGGCGAAGGACTGGAACGTCTCCTTCGGGATCTCCACTCCGCTCGCGAGAAAGGCCGCCAACGCCGCGTGATAGGCCGCGTAACAGGACGATGTGGCCGACTGGGTGTATAGCCCCCTGGTCTGGAGGAGCTCGGCGGCCTGAAGGAACTCCTCCGCCTTCTTCATCTCCCCCCTTATCTTGTCCATTCTCCTTACGTCCAAAGCTCTCCCCGAGAGGCCCCGTAAACACGGGGTCCAAGCCGCCTTATTTCTGCCGTTATTTCGAGAGTATAAGTTCCGGCGATCAAAAAAGCAAGCACGTTCATGCGTAACTTAGCAATAAATAACGGCTAAACGCGCGGTTTATCCGCTTTTATGTCATGCCACCGGATGCGCGGGCGCTAATTAAAATATCGGCGGTTGACCACAGGCCTTTAATCCAGGACCCGGCGGATGGGCCTGAAAGTCCGAAATAAATTGTCCTCGGGGCCGGACATATAGTATCATTTCACCATGCCGAGGCTCATAAACTCGTACATATTCAGGGAGATCTCCGTCCCGTTCCTTTTAAGCCTCGCCATACTCACCGCCACGGGGCTCCTCTCCAAGATAATGAAGCTCGTCGAGCTCGCGGTCACGCACGGCATCGGCGCGCCGTTCGTCTTCTGGTTCATCGTCTCGGTCGTGCCTTCGTTCATCATATACACCATACCGGTCTCGTTCCTCATAGGCGTGCTCGTCGCCTTCACGAGGCTCTCATCCGACAGCGAGATAACCGCGATGAAGGCCTCGGGCCTGAGCCTCTTCTCGCTCATGAGGCCGGTCGTCGCGCTCGCCCTCATCGCGTACCTGCTCACGCTCGCCTTTACAGTCTACTTCTTCCCCTGGGGGAACATAAACCTCAAGAAACTCCTCTTTGAGGCGGCGAAGACGAGGCTCGTATCCGGCATCGAGGAGAAGACCTTTTATGACAAGTTCAGCGGCGTCGTCCTGTACGTCGACCGCCTCTCGACCAAGACCGGCGAGATGGAGGGTATCTTCATCTCCGAGGCCGGGACCGGCGGGGACGCGAACCTCTTCTTCGCGGAGCGCGGGATATTCTCGCCTTCGGGCGAGGAGTTCTCCGTGTTCCTGAAGCTCTACAACGGGACGATACACAGGAAGACCGGCGACGACGGCGCGTACCACATAGTAAGGTTCGAGGACTACCTCTTGACCTTGAGCGCCGCCTCCGCCCCGGCTTCGACCCTCGAGAGGAGGACGAACCGCGAGCTTTATCTGCGAGAGCTGATGGACAGGATAGATGACGCGCGCGCGAAAGGGCAGAGCACCGCGCCTTATCTGATAGACCTCCACAAGAGGTTCGCGCTCCCGGCGTCGGTCTTCGTCTTCGCCCTCCTCGGCGTGCCGCTCGGCATCCAGAGGATACGCGCCGCGAGGTTCACGGGCTTTTCCGTCTCCCTTGCCGTAGTGCTCGCGTATTATGTCTCCTCTACCGCGCTCGAAGCCATGGGAGAGAACGGCAGATTGAACCCCGTGCTCGCGGTCTGGGGGTCTGACATCATATTCACGATAGCCGGGATATACTTCTTCAGGCTCGCCGCGCGGGACACGACGCCGGGTGCGGCGTTATCCTCCGCGTTGGAGGCGCTCCGCCCGCGGAACGGCAAAAAGGCGCAATGAGACTCGTTCAAAAATACATGCTCTCGGAGTTCCTGAAACTCCTCGCGATAGCGCTCGGCGCGTTCGTCGCGCTCTTCCTGATGGTCGACCTCTTCGAGAACATCGACCTCCTTATGAAGCACAACGTCCCCATCGAAGAGAGCATCAGCTTTTTCGCCTGGAAGCTCCCGTTCATAATAGGACAGGTCTCTCCTGTCGCGGTGCTCGTCGCTTCGCTCGTCTCTCTGGGGCTCCTCTCCAAACACGGGGAGATAACCGCGGTGAAGGCCGGGGGTATCCGCCTGCTCCGCGCCGTCGGGCCCCTCCTCTTCGCGGGCCTCGTCATAAGCGTAGTCGTAATCCTTATGAACGAGTACGTGACCCCTGCCGCGCTCAAAAAAACCGACACCTTCCGCCAGCAGTGGTTCGGGATGCAGGGCGGGTCGTTCGGCAAGGAGGGCGTCTGGGTGCGGACCCAGCGGGGCATATTCAACGTGAGGCAGGTCGACATCGGGAGGAACAGGCTCTACGGCCTTACCCTCTACGAGCTCGAGAAGCCGTTCACCGTGAGGGAGCGGATATATTCGAGGAGCGTCGCCTGGGAGGACGACAGGTGGGTCGCCGAGACGGCGACCGTATGGAGGTTCAAAAACGGCGAGGTCAAGCGGGAGGAGGCGGGCTCGCTCGAGATAAAAGAGTTCATAAAGCCCGAGGACCTGCCGAACGTCGAGAACCTGCAGAAGAACATGTCATTGGGCGAGCTCCGCGACTACGTGCGGTCGCTGGACGCCGACGGGTACGACTCGTCGAAATACAGGATCGACCTCTACGGCAAGATAACGTTCCCGCTTGTGAACTTCGTCATGCTCCTCATGGGCATCCCGTTCGCGTTGAAGACCGGCAGGCACAGCGGCATCGCCACAGGCGTGGGCTTGAGCGTCGTTATCGCGTTCAGCTACTGGATAGTCTACGCTGTAACGCGCTCGCTCGGCCTTAACGCCCTCATCCCTCCGCTCATGGCCGCGGCCTTCCCCGACGTCCTCTTCTTCGCCATCGGGGCGCTCATGTTCGGGTATGTAAAAGAATAGGTTCAGTCATTGGCAGGTCTCAACACCCGCGCGGCCTCGAACTCCCTCGCCGCATCGTCGGCCCATCCCTTTCTTTCGTATATGCGGGCGAGCTCGTAATGGGAATCCGCCCTCCCCGGCTCGATCCTTGCCGCCTCCTCGAACTCCCTTAAAGCGTCCTCGTCCATGCCGAGCTTGAGATACGCGATGCCCAGGTCGTGGCGCGTCCCGGCCTTATCCGGCCTCTGCCCAAGAGAGGCCCGGTAGGCCATCGCCGCGTCATTGTAGAGCCCTCCGGCGAAGTAAGCCGAGCCGAGGTTATACAAGGCGACCGCATCCGGGCTGAATGAGACGGCCTTCTCGAACTCGGTTATCGAGTCGTTTACAAGGCCCCTCCGGAGGTACACGTCACCGAGGCTCGCGTGCGGGCGGGCCTTCAAGGGGCTCTTAGCTATCGCGTCCTTCCATAAGGCCGCGTCGTCCCTCCAGACCTCGTTCCTCAGATACGCGGCCCCGCCGAGCGGGATGGCGAGCAGGACGGCGAGGACGACCCCGAAGGCCGCGTTCGACCCCCTCTTCAAAAACCTCTCTTTCAAAAAGAAAATGAGAGCGCCGAAGGCGACGAACGCGCCTATTGAAGGAAGATAGAGCCTGTGCTCGAATATCACGTCCTGTATCGGTATGAACGACGATTCGATCGAGATCGTTATGAAGAACCAGAAGACCCCGGCCGAGACGAGGGAGAGAAAGGCGTTCCTCCTCTTTCTCGAAATCACGAAAAGACAGACGGCTCCGGCGAGGGTCGAAAGCAGGAATAGAAAAGAGGCGAGGACGCCAGGCGCGAAGATGGAGTTGTAAAGCGGGTAGCTGTAGTCGATGTTCTGCCCTATCGGCAGGACGAGGAGCCTTAAGTATGTCACTATGACCCGGAGCTCCGTCACGAAGTACGAGTACGGGGAGAGCCCCGTCATCTCAAGGAGCTGTTTCCTCAAGATGTTGGAGCTTACCCCCGCGCCTTCCGCCGAAGGCGCGCTCAAGACCATCAAGGGTATTATGAGCATTACGAAGAGGAACGGGATGACCCGGAAGAGCCTCTTTTTATACGGCCCCTCGTAGAAGGCCGTCTCGTAGAGGAGTATGACGAGCGGCAGGGTAAAGGCTATCTCCTTCGTAAATTGAGCGCATACTGCCGAGACTAACGAGAGTGCATAGATAAGCGCGCCGCCTTTTTCGCGCGCCCTCCACGCGATATAAGAGGCGAGCGAGAGGAGATAGAAGAGGGTCGCGAGAGAGGCGAACCTCTGTGTTATGTATGTAACGGCCTGCGTCTGCACGGGGTGGACGGCGAACATGACGGATGAAAGAACGGCTACTCCGAAGGCC
>JACREV010000105.1 GCA_016218095.1 Deltaproteobacteria bacterium
ATCGCCTCGACCGTATCTCCGAAGAACTCTATCCGCACGGCGGTCTCTGCCTCGTAGGCCGGGAATATGTCGACGACGTCGCCCCTCACCCTGAAGGTGCCCCTGTGAAAGTCGTAATCGTTCCTTACGTACTGCATCTCTATGAGGCGGTTGAGGAGCGCGGACCTCTCCGTCTCCATGCCGCGTTCTACAAAGACCTGCATCTGGCCGTAGTCTTCGGGCGAGCCTATGCCGTATATGCAGGAGACGGATGCGACGATAATGGAGTCCCTTCTCGTAAGGAGGGAGTGCGTCGCCGAGTGGCGGAGCTTGTCTATCTCGTCGTTAATCGAAGCGTCCTTCTCGATGTACATGTCGGTAGTCGGCACATACGCCTCTGGCTGATAGTAGTCGTAGTACGAGACGAAGTACTCTACGGCGTTCTCGGGGAAGAGGTCCTTGAACTCGGCGTAGAGCTGGGCGGCGAGCGTCTTGTTCGGCGCGATGACGAGCGCGGGTCTGCCCGTCTCCTCGATGACCTTGGCCATCGTGAAGGTCTTGCCCGAACCTGTGACGCCAAGGAGTACCTGGTGGGGGTAGCCTTTCTTGAGCCCTTCGGCGAGCGCCTTTATCGCCTTGGGCTGGTCGCCCTTGGGGACGAAGTCGGTCCTTATCCTGAATGGGGTAGACATATCCCTATAAAATACCACGAAATCCTTGCCGGATGGGCAAAATTCAAATCGGGCGGCTGTAGTAAACGAACTCCTAAAGGGTATCCAACGGTTTTGGCCGTGCGCCATCGCCGGGAGGGCAAAGTCCATTCAAGCGTATACAGTAATCGAACCCCCAATGGGCATCCAAAGGCTTTGGCCGTGCGCCGAGCACCAAAAAGCTGTTTTAATTTCGCCTCCCTTGTGTTATTAATCACTATCCTGATAAATACGAAAAGAGGCCGGAAAAGTGGCGGAAATAGACTATAAGAACACGCTTAACCTCCCGAAGACGGACTTCCAGATGAGGGCCGAGCTCCCGAAGAAGGAGCCCGAGACGCTCAAGCACTGGGAGGAGAGCGGGCTTTACGGGAAGATAACCACGGCCGGAAAAGGCCGGGAGAAGTACATACTCCACGACGGCCCGCCGTACGCGAACGGGAACATCCACATAGGCCACGCGCTCAACAAGCTCCTCAAGGACTACATCGTCAAATTCAGGTCGATGATGGGGTTCGCTACCGACTATGTGCCGGGGTGGGACTGCCACGGGCTCCCGATAGAGCTACAGGTCGAAAAAGAGCTCGGCGGCAAGAAACAGGGGCTGTCCAAGGCCGAAATAAGGAAGCGGTGCAGGGCGTACGCCTCGAAGTTCATCGACGTCCAGCGCGCCGACTTCAAGAGGCTCGGCGTTTTCGGCGAGTGGGAGAACCCCTACCTCACCATGAACTTCTCCTACCAGGCCTCGATCATGAGGGAACTCGGCAGGTTCGTCGAGAGAGGGCTCGTCTACAAGGGGAAAAAACCCGTCCACTGGTGCTCCTCCTGCGCGACAGCTCTCGCCGAGGCCGAGGTAGAGTACGCCGACAAGACCTCGCCCTCGATATTCGTAAGGTTCGCGCTCGACGCAAAGGAGCTCGGCGCCAGGCTCAAGACCGATGTCACAGGCAACGCCTTTGTCGTCATCTGGACGACTACCCCGTGGACTTTGCCCGCGAACCTCGCAATCGCGCTTCACCCGGAACTCGACTATGTCCTTGTCGAGCACAACGGGGATGCGCACATAGTCGCAGAGGGGCTCCTTGAGTCCGTTTCCGCCAAGTTCGGATGGGCGGACGCGAAGGTCGTGAAAAAATTCCGCTACTCCGATGTAGAAGGCTTGAAGGCTCGCCACCCCTTCATCGACCGCGCCTCAACGCTCCTCCCCGGAGAGCATGTGACGCTCGAGGCAGGAACGGGCTGCGTCCATATAGCCCCCGGCCACGGACAGGATGACTACGAGATAGGGCTTAAGTTCGGGCTCGACATATACAACCCGGTCGACAACCACGGCAAGTTCACGAAAGAGGTCCCTCTGCTCGAAGGCCAGTTCGTATTCAAGGCCAACGAGAATATAATAACTATCTTAAGAGAAAAAGGCGCGCTCATTTTAAAAGAGGAGATAAGGCACTCGTACCCGCACTGCTGGAGGTGCAAGTCCCCGATCATATTCCGCGCGACCGAACAGTGGTTCGCCTCGATGGAGGCCGGGGACTTAAGAAAGAAGGCGCTCGAAGCGATAGACAAGCAGGTCGAGTGGATACCCTCCTGGGGCAGGGACCGCATATACAACATGATAGTCAACAGGCCAGACTGGTGCCTGTCGAGACAGCGGGCGTGGGGCGTGCCGATACCGGCGCTCAGGTGCAAGTCCTGCCTGAATTCGTTCCTCGACGTAAAGGTGACGGAGAAACTCGCCGACGATTTCGAAAAGGACGGGGCCGACGTCTGGTTCGAGAGGGAGCTTAAAGACCTCCTCCCCGAGGGCGTGAAGTGCCCGAAGTGCGGGGCGACGGATTTCGAGAGGGAGGAGGACATACTCGACGTCTGGTTCGACTCCGGGGTGAGCTTCGCGGCCGTTCTGGAAAAAAGAAACAACCTCAAGTTCCCGGCAGACCTCTACCTCGAAGGGAGCGACCAGCACAGGGGGTGGTTCCATTCGTCGCTCCTCGCATCCGTCGGCACGCGCTCAACACCCCCGTACAAGGCGGTATTGACGCACGGGTTCGTAGTCGACGGCGAGGGGAGGAAGATGTCGAAATCCCTCGGCAACGTCATCGCCCCGCAGGAGGTCATAAACAAGTACGGCGCCGAGGTATTGAGGCTCTGGGTCGCGGGCGAGGACTACAGGGAGGACATCCGCATCTCTGAGGAGATTTTAAAGAGGCTCTCCGAGGCGTACAGGAGGATAAGGAACACCTTCAGGTACATATTAGGCAACCTCTACGACTTCGACCCTGACAAGGACCTTATGCCATTCAACGAGCTCGAGGAGCTCGACAGGCTCACGCTCCACAAGCTCTCAAGGCTCACCGAGCGCGTCCTCGAGGCCTACAGGACCTTCGAGTTCCACGTCATTTACCACGCAGTCCACAACTTCTGCACCGTGGACTTGAGCGCATTCTACCTCGACGTCATCAAGGACAGGCTCTACACATACAGGGCGGATTCAAAGGGCAGAAGGGCCGCGCAGACGGCGATCTACCACGTCCTCGACCACCTGGTGCGGCTCACGGCCCCGGTCCTCGTCTTCACCTCTGAAGAGGCGTGGTCGTTCATGCCCGGCAAGAAGGCCGAGAGCGTCCACCTGTCTGCGATGCCAGTCCCGAACGCCTCATGGATAGACGACAAGCTCGAGGAGAAGTGGGACGAGCTCATGCGCGTAAAGGCCGATATATCGAAGGCGCTCGAAGGAGCGCGGCAGACAAAACTCATCGGCCACCCCCTCGACGCCGAGGTCGTCGTATACCCTAAAAAAGACGAGGCCCTGATAAAAGAAGAGGCCCATGCGCTCGAAGAGGTGCTCATCATATCGAAGCTGACCATCGGCTCAGGCCCGACGGATACGGCCGGGGAGTCGTACCTCCACTCAACTGACATAGCCGACTTCGTTGTAAGGAGGGCCCCCGGCGGCAAATGCGAGAGGTGCTGGCACTACAGCGCCCGCGTCGGGGAGAGCGCCGCGCACCCCACGCTTTGCGACAGATGCACGGAGGCGCTCCGATAAAGAACCTGCGGCTCCTCGTCATAACGGCGCTCGCCGTGCTTGTCATCGACCAGGTCTCCAAGCTCGTCGTCATCCATTATCTCGGCGAGGGCGAGGTCGTCGAGGTCGCCGGGTTCTTCGACCTCGTCCACTTCAGGAACCCAGGCGCGGCCTTCGGCATATTCAACGAGGGCGGCATCGCGCGGAGGATATTCCTCGTCGCGACCTCGGTCGCGGCGCTCGCGGTGATATTCTTTCTCCTGAGGGAGACAAAGGACTCCCTCGTCGCGCTCGGGCTTTCGCTCGTCGCCGGAGGTGCCGCCGGGAACCTCATCGACAGGGTCAGGTTCGGCTCGGTCGTCGACTTCCTCTACTTCCACGCGGGCCCCTACTACTGGCCGGCCTTCAACATCGCAGACTCGGCGATAACGGTCGGCGTGGGCCTCTCCGCCGTCTTCTACTACTTCAGGCGCCACGGCAGGTAATAACCGGCCCCTGCACGCCTTATAAAAAAATCCCGGAGACACCATTGTGTCTCCGGGCCAAACGACCCTCATATTATAAATCCCTGCAAACCCTCTTAAACCTACTCCGTTGTCGAGAGCTTCCTGCTCTCGTTTGCGATAAAGTCCCTGAGTATCTCCTGGTCCTCGTCCGTTACGGACGTGTACATGAGTCCGTAGCCGCCGAAGAGGGTCTTCGAGGCGACCTCGGAGGTGGACCATTTTATGATGCACTTCAGGTCTATGACCTTGCTCGCGCCGGGGAGCGAAAACTTTAACTTAAGCATCGCGCCGGTCAGGAGCTCCGCCTTTGTGTGGAGGAACGCGCCGGACTCGCTGATGTTCAGGAGAAAGCCGGTCCTGGCGAGGTCGCCCAATATGAAGTCCACGGGTATCGAGACCGGGACCCTCTCCCTGCTTACGCCCTTGGAGGCCTTGTCCGGGAAGAGCGTCCTGTTGACCCTGAATATGATCTGCTCCGGGGTGTAGCCTTTTGTCATGAGCCCGGAGGCCCCTAATTCCTTGAGCTTCTCAACGATGTTGCCGGGCTCGTATACGCCCGTCAGCGCGAGTATCGGAAACTTGCCCCTGTATCCGTTTTCGTTAAGCCACTTCAAGACCCCGAACCCGTCTATGTCCGGCATCTGGAGGTCGAGGATGAGGAGGTCTATGCCGTTCGAGTCTATCCTTACCTCGTTGATGAGCTCCCTGCCGTCCTTGGCGAACCTGACCTTGTGCCCGGCCTCGACGAGTATGTCGGATAGCTTGGTCCTGAAAAAGACGGAGTCGTCCGCGACGAGGACGTTCCTTGAATCTTTCGTGATCATGCGGCTTCCTTCTGAGGGTTATCCCTTTCGGGGATTATATAAAACCCGGCCGGGGAAGAGTCTTGCTGGGGAGTCTTGAAGGCGAGAGTGCGTCCGGCCCGAATATATCGATTTTCGGCGGATGGCGGGCGGGCTTACCCCCCCCCCTTGCCGCGGCTTCCGGCTCGCGCCGCTTGAACCCCGGCCGTCCGCCTTCCGCACCCGAATTATATCCGAAAAGGCGGAATTCTTCAATCAGCGGCGGGCTTCGGGAGCTCCCACGTGGCGTAACTGCACTTCGGGTATTTGGAACAGCTGAAAAAGACCCGCCCCTTTTTAGTCCTCCTCTCGACGAGCATGCCGCCGTCGTCGTTCGGGCACGGGATGCCGGTCGATACCGGGAGGGTCGACTTGCAGTTCGGGTAGTCCGAGCAGGCGAGGAAGCGTCCGAACCTGCCGCTCTTTAATACCATCTGCTTCCCGCACTTGGGGCACTGCGTCTCGACCGTCTCTGCGACGCGCTCGAGGGCGACGACCTTGCCGTCGTTGCCTGTCGTGAAGTCCTTGGTGTTCTTGCACTCGGGGTACCCGGAGCAAGCGAGGAACTTGCCCTTCCGCCCCCATTTTATGACCATCTGCTTTCCGCACTTCTCGCAGACTATGTCCGTAGGGGTCTCCTCGGCCTTGAGGTTCTTCATGTCCTTTTTGGCCTTCTCCAGGCTTTCTCTAAAGGGCGCGTAGAACTCCCCCATGGTCTTCCTCCACTGGACCTGCCCCTCCTCTATCTGGTCGAGCTCCTCTTCCATGTGGGCGGTGAACTCGACGTCGAGTATCTCGGGGAAAGACCCTATGAGGAGGTCCGTGACCGTGAAGCCGAGCTCGGTGGGCTTGAGTTGCGTCTTTTCCTTCACGACATACTCCCTGTCCTGTATGGTCGAGAGTATCGCCGCGTAGGTCGAAGGCCTCCCTATCCCCTTCTCCTCGAGTTCCTTTACGAGAGAGGCCTCGGTGAACCTCGGCGGCGGCTGAGTGAAGTGCTGGGCAGGGGAGAGGCTCACGAGATTCAAGGGCTCGTCCTTCTTGAGCTGCGGGAGCTTTTCCTCCTTCTCCTCCTCGACGTCCTGCCCCTCGATGTAGACGGCCATGAAGCCGGGGAACTTTATTGTCGAGCCGGACGCGGTAAAGAGGTAATCGCCCGCGGTTATCTGCGCCCTCGTCTGGTCGATGAGGGCCGCCGACATCTGGCACGCTATGAAGCGGTTCCAGATGAGCTGGTAGAGCCTGAACTGGTCCTTCGATAAATACTTCTTTACGGTATCGGGCGCGTACTGAAAATATGTCGGCCTTATCGCCTCGTGCGCGTCCTGCGCCTTTTTCTTCGTCTTGTATATCGCGGGCTTGGCCGGGACAAAGTCGGAGCCGTACCTCTCGCCGATGTATGAGCGCGCCGCGGCTATAGCCTCGTTCGATATCCTTGTGGAATCGGTCCTCATGTACGAGATGAGCCCCACAGGCCCCTCGTCGCCCAAGTCCACCCCCTCGTACAACTGCTGTGCGAGCATCATCGTCTTCTTGGCGGTAAAGCCGAGCTTCCTCGCAGACTCCTGCTGGAGCTTGGACGTGGTGAACGGGGCCGCGGGGTTCCTCTTCGTCTCCCTCGTCTCGACCTCCGCCACCTTGAACGTCGCGCCATCGAGGTCGGAGAGGACCTGTTTCGCCTCGGTCTCGTTGCCGAGCTCTATCTTCTCCCCGTTCTTTTTCGCGAGCTTGGCAATAAACCTCGCGCTCGCGCCGGTCTCGAGCTCCGCCTCTACGGACCAATACTCCCTGGGCACGAACGCCTGTATCTCACGCTCGCGATCGCAGATGAGGCGCACGGCGACGGACTGGACCCTGCCGGCGCTCAACCCCCTCCTCACCTTGTCCCAGAGGATCGGGCTCACCTGATAGCCGACGAGCCGGTCGAGCACCCTTCTCGCCTGCTGTGCGTCGAACCTGTTCCTGTCGAGGGAGATAGGGTGCTCTATCGCCTCCCTCACCGCCTTCTCGGTTATCTCGTTAAAGAGGACCCGGAGCGTCTTCTCGTTCTTCTTGTCTATCTCCTCGGCTATGTGCCACGCTATCGCTTCGCCCTCCCTGTCAGGGTCGGGGGCGAGGTATATCCTCTCCGCGGTCTTACCGGCCTTCTTCAGTTCCTTGATGGTGTTGGCCTTGCCCTTTATGATCTCGTAATGGGGCTCGAAGCCGTTCTCTATATCGACCCCGAGCTTGCTCTTGGGAAGGTCCTTTATGTGGCCTACGGATGCGAGGACGGTAAAGTCCTTGCCGAGGAATTTGTTTATCGTCTTCGCCTTTGCCGGCGACTCGACTATTACAAGCGATTTTCCCATTTCAGTCCCTGTTTCTCCCCGGAGTATTCTTTTTTCTTTTCGATGATCGCCGGATAACTAAAGCGCCCGGCCGCTAATTATTATAACACAGGATAATTTTTTTCCGGGTGCTCGGCGCACCGCCGGAGTTTACATCAAGCCTTTTCGGCTGATCTGACCCTCAGCCGTTTATACAACTTTGCCCGTCCGGCAAGGACTACCTCTTTGAAAACCTCTTCCCCGCCTCCTGTCTTACGAGCCCCTTGAGCTCCATCTGCATTAGGAGGGCCGAGGCCTTTGCCGCGCCCAGGTCCGTGATACCGGCTATCTCGTCTATGTGGAGCGCCTCGTCCCTGAGCGCCTTCCATACGAGGAGTTCGTCCCCGGCTATCTCCCTCTTTCCCTTTTGGGGCCCGCCCTCTTCCTTTGGCGCTATCGTTATCGAGAGCGCCTCGAATATGTCGTCGACCGACGTGACTATCGCCGCGCCTTCCTTTATGAGCCTGTTCGTCCCGGCGCTTCTTCCGGACGTTATCTGCCCGGGAACCGCGAGTACCTCTCTATTATAGTCGAGCGAGAGCCTCGCGGTCATGAGCGCGCCGCTCCTTAAAGGCGCCTCCGCTACGACGACGCCGTCGGAGACGCCGCTTATTATCCTGTTCCTCTTCGGGAAATTATACCCAACGGGCGGCGTCCCCATCGGGTATTCGGAGACGACGAGCCCCTTATCAATTATCTCGTTATAGAGCTTCGCGTTCTCTCCCGGGTACGGCACATCCACCCCTGTGCCGAGTACCGCCACGGTGAACCCGCCCACGGAGAGCGCGCCCCTGTGCGCGTAGGCATCGCACCCGCGCGCCATGCCGCTTGTAACCGTCACGCCCGCGGAGGCGAGGTCTCTCGCCAGCGTCTCCGATACCTTAAGCCCGTAGTGCGTGGGCCGCCTCGTGCCGACTATGGCTACCGAGGGCGCCTCAAAATCGCTTCCCCTGCCCTTCATATACAACAGGCACGGCGCGTCGGGTATCTCGCGTAAAAGGGGCGGGTACTCGGGTCCGTCGAACGGGACTACGCGCGCCCCGGCCTCCTTTACGAGCGCTATTTCCCTATCCACCCAGCCCCAGTCGTCGAACGCCTTTATCGACGAAGCGAACTCGGTCGAGTATGCGTCGAGAGCGGCCTTCGACCCGGCGAAGACCGCCTCGATTGCGCCGAACCTCTCGAGTATCTCCGCTGTCGGGAAGCGCCCTATCCCCTTTACTCGGCTGAGGGCAAGCCAGTGCTTCAATGTGCTTTCAGCATTCATAAAGTGCCGGAGTCTGCCGGTTTAAGGGGATACGGACTTGGGGCCTCAGGCGGGGCTGACGCCCCGCCTGCAGTCCATCCGGTCAATTGGTGCGGAGCGTGGATATCCTGTCGCCCAAGTTGATGGGCAGGAAGCTCTTTATCACGATGCAGGACGACGTGGTCTCGCCGGGCTCCAGGACCACGGCCGCGCCGAGCTCAACGGGGGGCATGATCAAATCCCTGTCGTCGTCATTAAGGTCGGGCACGGACCCTTTCGGCCTGTATACCCTTAGCAGGTTGCCCTTCTTGAGCCCGTCCCTCGCGCCCATATCCACATACGCGATGTCTCCGTTGACGAGGTTCTCGGTCCCCTCGGCGCCAAAGACTATGAAGCCGGAGAGGTCCTTCTCGGCCTCGGTTATCTCGACCTCTGTCAGAGCGGGCCTCAATGTGTTGAGCTTTGCGCCGGTCGGTATCTCCTTGTAAGAGAGGTCTATCCGCGCCTCGGCAACGTCGCCTTTTATTCCGGTAATAACAAGCTCCCCGAGTATGTCTACAACGGAGCCTATCTCGCCGCCTGTCTGCGGGTGCTTCACTTCCCCGTCCTCGAGGAATATCGAGAACCTCTCGCCCTCCTTAACAGGGCTCCTGAACGAGGCGTAGACGAAATCGCCCTGGGTTACATATACATTCGAATCCTGCTTGACCGCGACGATCGTCCCTGTCGCGGCGAGGTCTGTTACGGAGATGAAGCCCCTCCTGGAGATGGCATGCGCCTTTACGGACGGCTTCGGCTCAGTCTGGAGAGCGGCCTCCACGGGCGCGGCCTGGGAAATCGCCTCCGCCTGCTTTTCCGCCCCCGGCTCAGGCTCAAGCACCACCACCTTGGCTTCCGCCCCAACGCCTGCCGCCTCAAGGGTCACTACCGGCAACGCCTCGGCGCCCGCATCCTTTTTGCCCACTATCTCGATCCCTCCGGGAGTGATCCTCACGATGTCGCCGGGGTATATTAGATGGGGGTTCTTTATATACGGGTTTATCTTCCAGATGGAGGGCCACTTGAAGGGGTTGTTCAAGAACCTCTTGGAGATGTCCCAGAGCGTGTCCCGCGGGACTATTTTGTATTCGACCGGGGTTTCCGCGGCCTCCACCGCCTTGTCCCCTCCCGCGTCCTTGATTGCGGCGTCATCCGCAAGGGCCGCGGTAGAAGCGGAGAGAAGCAGGACAAAAGCAAACGCCGTCAAGAGATTCCTTTTCATCACCCCTCCTTAAGGGTCAGACACGTGCCTTTATGCGGTCAGCGCCTGGCGAGCTTGTCAAGCGCCTTCCTGGCCTTGGAAGCGGCCTCGGTGCCGGGGTACTTCCTTACGACCTTCTCGAGATACTCTTTTCCCTTTTCAATATCTTCCATCTCAATACATGAGTAAGCCGCCTTCAAAAGCGCGTCCGGGGCCTTGTTCTCCCCCGGATACCTGTCGACTACCTCCCTGAACTTCGCGAGCGCTACAACGAAGTCCTTCTCCGAGTAGTACGACTCGCCCACCCAATAGAGGGCGTTGTCCGAAAGCGTATGGTCCGGGTAGCCCTTCAAAAACCTTGCGAATACCTTCCTCGACTCCTCGAAGTTGCCGTTAAGGAAAAGGTCCTGCCCCTTGTTATAAAGCTCATCCGGGCCTTGGGGCCGCTCGTCCTCAACCTTCTGCGCGCCCCTTACCGGAGCGGCCTCAACCGGCTGGACCGCCCCTGAAGCCCCCTCTTCGAGCGGCACTACCTTAAGCCCCTCGGGCACCACCGGGTGCGAAAGCCTCTCTATGTCGGCCTTCGCTGTCTCGAGCTTCTCATGAAGAAGGCTCAACTTGTTATTGAGGTCCTCGAACTTCGCGTCCCGCTCGTCAAGCGACGACTTAAGCTCGGTGACCTTGCGCCCGAGCTCGTCGACCTTCTTCTCGTGCTCGCCCATACCGGCGCAACCGGCAAGGGAAAACGCCGCCACAACGCTCAATACTATCGCCTTGTTCTTCATTTCCCCAAAAATATCCCCCACAGCCGTTTTTGTCAAGGAAAAACAATAAACTGAACAGTCCCCTGGGGAAAACTTTTTATAAAAAGTTTCTCTCAGGACTTTTCAGTTTTCATCGACCTCCCTGCCGGACGGGCGTCGGGGCTTTTCGCCTCCTGTTATTTTTACGCCTTAGAGGCGTTTGAAGTCAGTGACCGCTATCACGCCCGGGGAGGCGGGGCCGAGATCATCTCGCATATCTTTTTCCCGAGGTCGAGCTTCCCCTCGCCGGTCGTGGCCGAGAATAATACCGCCTCGTGCGCCGGGATGATCTTTTTAAGTACCTTCAGGCGTGACGCGAGCTGGTTCTTCGAGAGCTTGTCGATCTTGGTAAAGACGGTGGAGACCGGGATGCCGAAGCCCTCTATCCAGTCGTACAGTTTCAGCTCCGCCTCTCCGGCGTCCCTTCTCGGGTCGAGGATGAGGAACGCGCCCTTCAAGTTCTGCCTCTCCGAGAGGTATTCACCGATCATCCCCTCCCACGAGCGCCTCTCCTCGTGGGAGACCTTGGCGTATCCGAAACCCGGGAGGTCCACGAGGCGGAACTCCCCGTTGATCGAGTAGAAGTTTATGGTCCGGGTCTTTCCGGGCGTGGAGCTCGTCTTGGCCAGGGCCTTCCTCATGGTGAAGGAGTTTATGAGCGAGGATTTCCCGACGTTCGACCTGCCGATGAGCGCTATCTCCGGTAGTCTGTCCCTGGGCCAGCCCTGCGCGGCCACGGCGCTTGTAATGAACTCGGCGGATGTTATCTTCAATATGTCCTCATGTGACGGAGATGACCTCCTCGTAGGTTGTGACACCCTGGAGCATCTTCCTTATGGCGGATTCGCGGAGCATCGACATGCCTTCGGCGCGCGCGGCCTTTTGTATTACGGTAGAGTCGGAGGTCTTGGCGACTATCGCCTTTATCTTGTCTGAAAAGTCGAGTATCTCGAATACTCCCGTCCTGCCCTTGTAGCCCGTCCCCCTGCACTCGGTGCACCCCTCGCCGTAATAGACCTTGTACTCTTTTTCCTTGAGCCTCAGGTATTCGACCTCCTCGTGTTTCAGCACCCTCGTCTTCCTGCAGTTCGAGCAGATCTTCCGCACGAGCCTCTGGGCTATTATGCCGACTACGGTCGAGTTTATGAGGAAGCCCGGGATGCCCAAGTCCATGAGCCTCGTGACCGAAGATGGCGCGTCGTTGGTGTGGAGTGTGGAGAATACGAGGTGTCCGGTGAGCGCGGCCTGCACGGCGTTATCGGCCGTCTCTCTGTCCCTTATCTCGCCGACCATGATGATGTCGGGGTCCTGCCTGAGGATGGTCCTCAGGGACCCCGCGAAGTCGACGCCTATCTGGGGCTGGACCCCGACCTGGTTGAACTCCTCCACTATCATCTCTATCGGGTCCTCGA
>JACREV010000107.1 GCA_016218095.1 Deltaproteobacteria bacterium
AGGTCCGGCCTCGGAGAGTCTTTGTAGCGCCCCTCGCGTTTGAGGAACTTAAGCGCGTCCTCGCCGTCTGAGGCCACGCTCATGTTATTCAAGACCTTCGCGTCCTTGAACGCCTCGATCGTAAGGCGCACGTCCGACGGGTTGTCCTCCACCATAAGTATCTCTATCGCCTGGCTACTCTCCTTCATGGTCTTCCTCTTTCATCGGTATGGTGAAATAGAACGTCGCGCCCTCGTTCGGCTGGGACTCGACCCAGATCCTGCCGCCGTGGTTCTCCACAACCTTCTTGCAGATGGAAAGCCCTATGCCGCTCCCCGAGTGGGCGCCTTTGCCGTGGAGCCTCTGGAATATCTCGAATATGCGGCCGAAGTACCTGGGGTCTATGCCTATGCCGTTGTCCCTGAAGGCGAAGAGCCACTCGGCCCCCTTCCTCTCCGCCGATATCCTTATGAGCGGCGGCGCCGAAGACCTGTATTTTATCGAATTCCCCATGAGGTTCATGAAGAGGTGGACCATCTGCGAGTAGTCGGCCGCGAGTACCGGGAGCGGGGAGTGCGTGACCGTAGCGCCTGTCTCGTCGATGAGGGCCTTAAGGTCGGCGAGCGCGCCCTTGAGCACGTCCTCGCAGTCCACGATGCCGAACTCCTTTATTTTTCCTATCCTCGAATATGAAAGGAGGTCGTTTATGAGCCTCTGCATGCGCCTTACGCCGTCGACGGCGAATGAGATGAACTCTTCGGCGTCCTTGTCGAGCTTCCCCCTGTAGCGCTTCTCCAGCAGCTGTACATAGCCGGAGACGACCCTGAGCGGCTCCTGCAGGTCGTGTGAGGCCGAGTATGTGAACGCCTCGAGCTCCTTGTTCACGGCCTCGAGCTCGTCCGCCCTCTTCTCAAGGAGCGAGTTCATCTGCGCTATGGCGCCCTCGGCGCCCCTCCTTACCGTCACCTCGAATGAGAGCTTCTCGTTCAGGTCTTTAAGCTCCCTTGTCCTCGCCTCGACCGCCTCCTCGAGTTGCTCTCTGTACTCTTTGAGCTCCTCCTCGGCCCTCCTCCTCTGAATATCGGCGTCTATGGATTCCATGGCGAAGGAGAGGTCCGCCGAAAGCGCCGTCAGCAGCTGTATCTGCTCGGAATCGAAAAAGTCGGGCTCTCCGGAATAGAGGGTGAGCGCCCCGGCTACCCTGCCCCTTACTAAAAGGGGGAACGACGCGGAGGAGCGGTAGCCGCGCAGGAGCGCATCATCCCTCCAGGGCCCCACGCGTTCGTCGGAAGCGAAGTCGTTGCATACGAAGTACCTGCCCTCGCGTATGGCGCTGCCTGTGGGGCCCCTGCCCCTCGGGGTATCGGCGACGGTTATCCGCGCGGTCTCGAGATAGCCCTCCTCCCTGCCGGCGTGCGCCACGGGCCTTATCTCAGTCTCGCCGGGGTCCAGGAGCCCCGCCCACGTCATCACGAACTCCCCTTCCTCGACCGCTATGCGGCAGACCCGTTCATAGAGCTCCTGCGGGCCGCGAATGCGCACTATCGCCTCGTTGACCATCGAAAGGACGGAATAAAGCCTTGTCAGGCGCGCGCCTTTTCTCTCGGCGGATTCCCTCTCGGCCATCTCGCCCTTGAGCTTGAAATTAGCGGCGGCGAGGTCCCTCTCCTTTATGATGGAAACCTGGGCGAAGTATATGGCGAGCGACAGGATGACCGAGGTCAGGAGGCCGGTTGCGAGGACCGCCTCCGGAAGGCTCGAATCCACCCTCCGGAGATACTCTGTCCCGGGCCAGACCTTTATGAGCCAGACAGCGCCGTAAAGCTCGAGGTCCGCCTCGTGAGAGAAGGGTCGGAGCGAGGCGCCGGTGTCGCTTGAGTACGCGAGCTTCCCTTCCCTGTAGATCTCTATCGAATAGTCGTTCGCTTCGCGCTGAGCGGCAAGGATATTGTGGAAAAAGCCCTGGCTCTCGAAGGAAGCGGCTATGAAGCCGTTGAACCCGTCGCCAAATCCGGAGAAAAGCGGGACCGCCGCGATGAAGCCGGTCTTTCCGTCCGGCAGTCTTAACATGCCGCTTAAGTGGACCCTCCTCGACCCCTTCGCCCCTACAAGTGTTTCGCGCGCCGGGCTTTTTGGCGTTACGATCAGGTTAAGCTCGGTCAGGTCCGCGCCCGCCGGGACGACCCAGCGAGCGGTAAACGACGGGTCTATCCATGCTATCGCACGGTAATTCCTGTCGTGTTCGTAGTAGAGGCCCGCGTCCGCCTCCCACTCCCGCCTGTCCGGCTGTTTCTTGAGCTCGAACCTTTTCGCCATCCTGACGAGCGCGTTTATCCTGAACTCGACATTGTCCAGGATATCGTCCTTGACCGAGGCGGTCTTGAGAGAGACCATGTGCTCGACCTCCTCGTGGACCCGGGCTGAAAGCAGTTGCCAGAGGACGAGCGTGCCCACCACCGTGGCTATGCAGATGAGGACCGGGATGAGCCGGTTATATTTGAGCTTAGAGAGGATGTCGCTGTCTCGCATGGTGAATAAGGAGGGCGTCCCGGTCGCAGGGGCAAGAGGCTGTGCGGCCCTCGGGCTTAAGTTAGGGCCCCGGAAAAGGGTATCCTTAAAACCTGAAATTGTCAAGGAAGGCGCGGGTTTTACAATATAAGGCTTATTCCGGATGAAAAATCGACCGGGAAAGGGCCTGCGCGGTCCGAAAGCGCGCTTCAGCTATTTGCCAACCGGGTTTTTTTGAGATAGGTTTGTCTAAAGAGATAAGCCCGCGAGGCAGGGGTCTTTAAATCCCTAATGCCTCCGCAATCAAAGGAGGCACGGATGGATTTCGAGCTTACTGAGGCGCAGAGGTCCATAAGGGAAAAGGCGAAGAGGTTCGCGGATGAGGAGATAGCGCCGTTCGCGAAAGACAACGACGAGCGAGGCGCGTTCCCGTGGGAGATACTCAAGCGGCTCGGCGAGGCAGGGCTCATGGGCGGGACGGTGCCGAAGGAGTACGGGGGGACAGGCCTCGACCATATAAGCGAGGCGATGATATTCGAGGAGATCGGACGGGCCTGCTCGTCGGTCAGGACCATCACTTCCGTCCAGGTCTCGCTCGTCGAGCAGTCCATCTACAGATGGGGTACGGAGGGTCAGAAAAGGGATTATCTGCCGCCTCTCTGCAGGGCAGAGATATTAGGCTCCTTCGCATTGACGGAGCCTCTTTCCGGGTCCGACGCGGCGTCCATCGCGACAAGGGCGGATAAGTTGGGCGACGGCTGGGTCCTTAACGGCTCTAAGACATGGATATCGACGGGCGGCGTGGCGGACGTCGGGATAGTATTCGCAAGGACCGACCCTTCAGCCGGTACAAAGGGCATTACGGCCTTCATAGTCGAGAAAGGCTCTCCGGGCTTCACGACTAAAGAGATAAAGGGAAAGCTGGGACTGCGGTCCGCGAACACGGCGGAGCTCTTCTTTGAGGAATGCTTCGTGCCTTCCAAAAACGTGCTCGGCGCACCGGGCGAGGGGCTCAAGATCGCGCTCTCGGCGCTCGACGACGGTCGCTACGGCGTGGCGGCCGGGTGCGTCGGCATAATACAGGCCTGCGTCGACGAGTGCGTCAAATACTCGAAGGGGAGGGTCCAGTTCGGGAAGGCGATCGCCTCGTTCCAGCTCATCCAGGAGATGATAGCGCGGATGAAGGTCGATCTGGACGCCGCGCGCCTGCTCGTCTACAGGGCCGGGGCGCTGAAAGATGCGGGGGTGAGGAACACGCTTGAGACGTCCATAGCCAAGTACTTCGCGTCTGAAGCGGCCGTGAGGGCCGCGACCGACGCCATACAGATACACGGCGCCTACGGGTACTCGAACGAGCACCCGGTGGAGCGTTACTTAAGGGACGCGAAGGTGGCGACCATATATGAAGGCACCTCGCAGATACAGAAGCTCATCATAGGAGAGCACCTGCTCGGGGTAAAGGCGTTTGTGTAAAATTGCAGATGAAATCGTCAAAGACAGTTTTGGACTTTGGTAGTTCTATAACTTAATACCATTTACTGTGCACAAAGCCTTTCTGCGCGCTCCGCGCGCTTATTCGCATGGCTCCAAGCGCTTCCTTCCTCCCCCACCCGCTCGCGCCCCCCTTAGAGCGCTTCGCGTCTAATCCACCCCGGCGCGCTCGCCTCTGCCTCCCTTAGGCGCTCTCCGCCATGCGCCTGTGTGTTTGTAAAGACAGAACAAAAACAAATTCTTTTTTTGTTTTTCAAAACACCCCAGGCATGGGGTGAGCGACCTTAAGGGAGGAAGTGACGCGCGAGCCGAGGAGATTAGACGCTAAGCGCTCTAAGGGGCGAGCGCGTGGGCGGGGGAGGGCGGAGGGAGCGAACCCCTATCCCGAAAAAAGCCCGGCAGGGCGCAAAAGGCTTTAAGCAGAATGTTCGTATAGCCAATACAGGCGCTATTCGAATCACAAAACCAAAGGGTTCAGGTTATAAACCTGCCCCGCACTACAGGGGAAATTAGCTATATTTATAGAACCCTTCCCCTGTCTTCCTTCCCAGCTTTCCCTCTTTAACAAGGTTTTCGAGCACCACTGGCGGCGCGTAACGCTTATCATTCAGGCCGTCGCTTATCGTCCTCATTATCTCCAGGCAGACATCGAGACCGATAAAGTCGGCGAGCTCTATCGGCCCCATCGGGTGGTTCATCCCGGCCTTCATCACGGTGTCTATCGACTCCTTGTCGGCCACACCCGCCTGAATAAGCCTCATCGCCTCGCCTATGAGCGCGAATAGGAGCCTGTTGGAGATAAAGCCCGGCGAGTCTTTGGAGATCGTCGGGGTCTTGTCTATCTTTTTTACGAGCCCGACGATAGATGAGAGCGTCTCATCCGACGTCTTCTCTCCCCTTACGACCTCGACGAGCCGCATCACCTTCGGCGGGTTCATGAAGTGCATGCCGATGAAACGCTCAGGGGCGGTCACGGCAATTGAAAGGCTGTCGATGGAGATCGACGAGGTGTTGGTCGCTATTATCGCGCCCTTTTTCAGCAGGACGCTCACCTCTTTCAGCACCTTTTTCTTAAGCCCTATCTCCTCGGGGACCGCCTCGATTGCGAGGTCCGCGCCGGAGACAGCGTCAAGCCTTGTCGTCGTCCTTATCCTTTGAAGCACGCCTTCCCATGCCTCCGGGTCGGTCCTCTCCTTAATACGCTCGAGCGCAAAAGAGAGTATCTCGGCGGACCTGTCGACCAGGGTCACCGGGTATCCACGGAGCGCGAAGACCTGCGCTATGCCTCTGCCCATAGTGCCGGCGCCGATTACGGAGACGGCCTTTATATCGTCTGTCCTCATGTCAAGCGCCCATCGATTCTATCGCCATCGACATCGCGCCCCCGCCGCCGAGGCAGAGTGTCGCAAGCCCGAGCCTCTTTTTACGGGCCTTAAGGGCGTGGACGAGTGTCGCAAGGACGCGCGCGCCGCTTGCGCCTATTGGGTGGCCGAGCGCTATCGCCCCGCCGTTCACGTTCACCTTCGAGGGGTCCAGGGAAAGCTCCTTTATGACCGCTAAGGTCTGGGCCGCGAACGCCTCGTTCTCCTCTATGAGGTCGAAGTCTTCGAGCTTAAGAGAGGTCTTCTTGAGGAGGTTCTTGACCGATACGACCGGCGCTATCGTGTACCACTTCGGCTCGAGGTGGCCCGATGATGAACCGATGACCCTTGCGAGTGGCTTTATCCCGAGAGAGCGCGCCTTTTTGCCCGAGGCGAGTATAACCATCGCCGCCCCGTCGTTAAGGCCCGGGGAGTTCCCGGCCGTTATGGTCCCATTCTCGACGAACGCAGGCTTCAGCCTTGAGAGGGCCTCCATCGACGTATCCCGCCTTATCGTCTCGTCCTCTGAGACGATCGCCCCTTCGGTCTTTATAGGTATCGTCTCATCGGTGAATGAACCGTTTTTAGCGGTTTCAGCCGCCTTCCTGTGGCTCTCGAGGGCGAACGAGTCCTGCTCCTCTCGCGTTATCCTGTATTTGTTTACCGTATGCTCGCAGAGCTCCCCCATGTGAGATCCGTTGTAGCAGTCGAGAAGTCCGTCGAAGACCATGGCGTCTATTGCTTTCGAGTCCCCGTACCTCCTGCCGCGCCTCAATTCCTTGATGATATGCGGCGCGTTGGACATCGACTCCATCCCGCCCGCGACTATCAAGTCGGCCTCACCGAGCATAATAGCCTGCACCCCGAGAGAGACTGCCTTGAGCCCCGATGCGCAGACCTTGTTCACGGTGAACGCCGCTGTCGTCTCGGATATCCCCGCGTAAATCGCCGCCTGTCTCGCGGGGTTCTGGCCGAGCCCGGCTGAGACGACGTTCCCCATTATGACCTCGTCCACGACCGACGGCTCAAGCCCGGCCCTTTTAAGCCCCTCGCTTATTACGATCGCGGCGAGACGCGGCGCGCTCAGAGCCGAAAGCCCTCCGAGGAGCCTCCCAACCGGCGACCTGAACGCACCCAATATGAACGCCTCTTCCATCCCTACCCCTTCTTCCTCACGAGGAACTCCGTCATGAGCCTAAGTCTCTCGTCGAACGAGAAGAGGTCGGTCCATACGCTCATCTCCTCTTCGAACGAGCCCGCCTCTACGAGCCTCTTTGCCGCCCTCGCGCACTGGACCGGCTTGGCCGCGACAGCCCCGGCGAGCGACAAGACCTCTTCCTTAAGCCTGTCCTTGGGCACAACCTTGTTCACGAGCCCTATACGGAGCGCCTCATCAGCGCTTACGCGCCTCCCCGTGAGTATCAACTCCTTTGCCTTCATCTTCCCTACCCTCTCGGCGAGACGTTTCGTTCCGCCTCCGCCCGGCACTATCCCGAGGTTTATTTCAGGCATGCCGAAGACGGCGGATTCGGACGCGATAACGATGTCGCACGCAAGCGCAAGCTCGCACCCGCCTCCGAGAGCGAACCCGTTTACGCCCGCAATGACCGGGGAGGCAAAGGCCTCGATCGCGTTGAAGGCGGAGTGTATGAGCCGTGCGAATGAACGCGCCTCTTCGACCCCGAACCCTGACATCTCCTTTATATCCGCGCCTGCGACAAAGGTCGCACCCTCGCCAAAAAAGACAAGGACTTTAGCGGACTCCCTCAAGGCATCGAGCGTAACGATCAGGTCCCGCAAGACCCCGGACGAAAGGATGTTCACGGGCCGGTTGAAGGTGATGACCGCGACCTCTCCCAAAGCTACACCGAATGACTCCCCCATATCCAAAGTAGATTAGGTATGCCCTTGTTTGTCAAGCCGTAGACTTAAGGGCAGGAGGGGGAGGCGCGTCCCTCCCCCGGGTCAGGCGGCACAGAATGGATAGAGCATGGTGAGGAGATCGGCGGAGACATGGAAGTGGAAGATCGATTTGACGCCGAGCGCGATTATAATGACCGACGATACGGCGGTAACGGGGAGTGCCTTGAGTCTCAAGCCCGTGATGGAGGCGGCGAACAGCATGGGGACAAATGTGCCCGCGCCAAGCGCGAGGGTCACAAGCGCGCCCTCTATCGGGCTTCCCGTGGAGGCGGCCTTGAGCCCCGCGGCATATAAGAGGCCGCAAGGCACGAGCCCGTTAAGCGCCCCTATAAGGAACGTCGCCCGTCCCTTTCCCCTACCCCCGCCCCTGCCGACCGTTGCGGCCGCGCGGCCAAGCAGACCCGTCGGAAAGAGAGCGGTAAGCCGTCTCTTTATAACGCCTGGCATGAGGCCGAGCATGTCGAGGCCTATGGCGACCATCACTATCCCCGCAACGGCGGGCACAAACATCTGGAGGCCTCCGAAGATGCCGGCGCCGGAGAGCGCCTTTCCGACGAGCCCCGCACTCATTCCGAGTACGGCGTAGGACGCAAGCCTCCCCGAGTTGTAGACAAGGGAGAACCTGAAGCCCCCGCCGAGCTTCATGCCGCAGGCCGCGGCGAGCGCGCCGCACATGGCGACACAGTGGAGCGCGCCAAGGACCCCTGCCGCAAATAGAAGGAGGTAGTCCGCCATCGCTATTCGCCCTCGTCGTCGAAGAATATCCTGTGCTTAGGCCCCTCCAGGTCCTCGAACTGGCCGGACTTTACCGACCATATGAGGAAGATGAGGCCGACGACGCCTAAAAATATCACCGCCGGTATCATAATGTAGAGCATCTCCATGGCTATCGTCTCCTTATGGAATTGCCGATGACGACGAGCGAGCTCAACGGCATCGCCACCGCCGCAAGGAGCGGGAAGACGAGCCCGACCGCCGCAAGCGGCGTGACTATGAGGTTATAGACGACCGATATGGCGAGGTTCTCCTTTATAGCCCTCATGGTGCCCCTCGATAGCTCTATGGCGCGAGCGACGTTCGCTGTCCTGTTATCAAGGAGGACTATGTCGGCGGAGCCTATGGCGAGGTCGGTGCCATTGCCCATCGCGATGCCGACGTCCGAGGCCGCGAGCGCCGGGCCGTCGTTCACGCCGTCCCCGACCATTATCACCTTTTCTCCCCTCTCCCTCAGTCCCCTTATGAACGCCTCCTTGCCCTCTGGCAGGACCCCTGCGGCTATGTCGTCTATGCCCACGGCCTTGCCCACGGCAGAGGCGGTATCATGTACGTCGCCTGAAAGGAGACTCACCTTGAGCCCCATATTCTTAAGCCTTGAGACGAGCTCGGGGGCGTCTTTTTTTACGGGGTCCGAGACCGCTATAAGCCCGAGCGCCTCGTCGTTCCCAGACCTTGCCGCAAAGACCACGGTCCTGCCGGAGCGGGCGAGCTCCGTAGCGAGCTCGATGATACGTAAAGGTATGCGGAAGCCTTTTCCGGTTATGAACGCCGCGCTTCCTACCCACGCCTTCGCGCCGTTCCAGCGCGCCGACTTTCTATCCCTGGGCCTTGTGATTCTGAGCTCGCCTTCAACACCCTTTCCCGGATGGGCCTTGAAGGACGACTGCAATATGTCGCTTGAGCGGCGTAGCGCCTCCGCGTGTATCGCCTTGCCTATGGGGTGCTCCGAGTACTGCTCGAGGGAGGCGGCGATCACCAGGAGCTCAGCCTCATCTATCCCGTTCGACACCGCCACCTCCGTAACCGACATCCTCCCCTCTGTGAGCGTCCCGGTCTTGTCGAATACGACGTGCGTCGCCTTGCAGGCCTTCTCGAGCACCTCGCTCCCCTTGACGAGTATCCCTTCGCCTGCGGCCCTTGAGGTGCCTGCGAGTATCGCGGCCGGGGTCGCGAGCGCTAAGGCGCAAGGGCACGTTATGATGAGGACGGAGACCGCGTAGACCGCGGCCTGGCCGGTCCCGGCATGGATGGACCAGTAGATGAACGTAAGGCCCGCTATGGCGAGGACTATGGGTATGAACCAACCGGCGGCCCTGTCGGCCACCCGCTGTATCGCGGTTTTTTTAAGGAGCGCGTCCTCTACGAGCCTCTTTATGCTTGAGAGACGCGTAAAGTCCCCTGCCGCAGTGACCTTTACAAGGAGCCTGCCGTCGAGGTTCATGGTGCCGCTCCAGACCTTCACGCCCGAGGACTTGTCGATCGCTAGCGACTCTCCGGTGAGCATCGATTCGTCGACTTTCGATGCGCCCTCGAAGACGACCCCGTCGACCGGGACCTTCTCTCCGGGCTTGACCTCGACGATGTCGCCCCGGATGAGGGACTTTATGGCTACCTCCCTCCTTGCCCCGTTCATGTACAGGGTCGCGCTCATCGTCTCGCGGGCGGAAAGGCCTAACGCGGTCCACCCGGCCCTCTTCCTCGCCTCTGCCTCGAGGAGCCTGCCTATGAGTATGAGGAATATGAACATCGCGGCAGAGTCGAAGTATACGCCGCCCCCGACCCCGGCGGCCCCGGCGACACCCGCAACCGACGCAAGGCTGTAGCCGAACGTTATCAGTATGCCCAATGCTATGGGGAGGTCCATGGTAAGGGCCCTCGCTCTTATCCCGTAAAAGGCCCCCCTAAGGAAAGGCAGGCCCGCGTAGAATACCACCGGGACGGCCACGAGAAGGCTCAGGAGCTCAAGGAAGTACCTCGAGGACTCGTCCATGCCCCAGAGAAAACCGCCGTAGAGCCCCTCCGCGAGGAACATCGTGGCGACGGTACCGAACCCGGCGACGGCGAGCCGTATTACGGCGTCGTCCCGCCTCTTCTCTAACGGCGCTTCGATCGTCGGGTCGTAGGGTGTCGCCCTGTAGCCCACGGCCCCCACGCGCGAGATTATCTCTTTCAGGGACGTCTTTTCCCCGTCCCACCTGACCTTCAACCTGTGCGTGGAAAAATTGAGGCGTGATGAAGCCACTCCGTCAATGTGCGAGGTCACCTTTTCTATTAGCCAGATGCAGGCGGAGCAGTGCACGCCCTCGACGATGAGAGAGGCCTCGCTCATATCCCCGGAGGCCTCGACGTGGTCCTCGTCGACAAAATGGACGGCCTCCAGAGATACGGGCCTGCCGGGCCTCTCCTTCTCCCTCTTTTCATAGTAGACGTCGAGCCCGGCCTCATAGATGTACCTGCAGACAGAGAGGCACCCCTGACAGCAGAACGCCAGGGGCGCGCCCTTTACGAAATGGGTCAAAGGGTCGGATGGGAGCGCCTCTCCGCAGTGGAAGCA
>JACREV010000104.1 GCA_016218095.1 Deltaproteobacteria bacterium
CGCGGGGCTTGCGGCCTTGAAGGTAATCGTCGAGGAAGGCATACTTGAGAATTGCCAGAAGGCGAGCGCGTACCTTGTCAAAAGGCTCGATGGGCTCAAAAAGGATTTTTCCTTCATAAAAGAGATACGCGGCAAGGGGCTAATCATCGGCATGGAGCTCGCCGACGGCATCAAGGGCGGCGACATCGTGAAGGACTGCCTGGAGCGCGGCCTCCTCATCAACTGCGTCGGCGACAAGACGCTCCGCTTCATCCCGGCGCTCATAGTGGGCGAAAAAGAGATAGACGAGATGATAGGGGTATTGGCTGAGTCGTTCAGAAATCTGGCCTAGTACAGGTTCGCACTCTCTTTTGTGGAGGTGGCTGTGAGAAGATATCTGCCTGTTCTGTTCCTGTTGCTTTTTGGTTTTGCCGGGTGTGCTATGCCAGCGCAGCATTTACCTTTAAAAATCAATGAGTATAGCCAGTATAAGGAGAATGTACTTGAATTCTCCCTCTTTAAATCAGACCAGGAAGTCATCGGCGACGAAGCGTTGAACAAGATACTCTCAAGCCAGGTGAGAGTCCCTAAGGAGGCCAGGATAGCGGTTCTAAGGCTTCCCGGAAAGCATGGTGGATATTTTTACGCATGGTTCGAATCGTTCCAGAGGATGCAGCAGGAGTATATAGACGCCCTTACCTCGAAGCTCTCAAGCTCTGAGAGGGTTAAAAAGGTAACCGTGCTACCTTCACTCGTAATGCCTAAAGAGGCGAGTGTGCCGGTTCTGAGGGAGGCCGCCGTAAGACTACAGGCCGACCTCCTCCTGGTCTTCCAGGTCAACAGCAATATTTTCAGCGAGTATAACTTTCTGGAAAAAGACAAGGCAAAGGCTTACAGCACATGCGAGGCTGTACTGATAGATGTCAGATCGGGCGTTATACCCCTGACTTCGATTGTGACAAAACATAATATTTCGATTCAGGAAAAAAGCGATGCCGACATGAATGAGACACGGGCGCGCGCGGAAAAGGCGGCTATCCTTTCATCCCTGGATGTCGTGGGCGACAAGATACTGGATTTTTTAAAGGCAGTCCCCGAACTATAGATCAAACGGAGAACGAATTTTAATGCATCTCTTGCGCATAGCTGACCTTACAAAGGAAGAGATAGACGGACTGCTCGAGAGGGCCTCGGCTTTGAAAGAGAGGCACAAGAAAGGCATACCGCACAATCCTCTCAGGGGAAAGACGCTCGGGCTCATATTCGAGAAGTCCTCGACGCGCACGCGCGTATCGTTCGAGACCGCGATGTACCATCTTGGCGGAGACGCGATTTTCATAAGCGGCAAGGACTCGCAGATCGGACGCGGCGAGCCTATAAAGGACACGGCCCGCGTCATGTCCCGGTATGTCGACGCTATAGTGATAAGGACCTTCGGGCACGAGATAATAGAAGAGTACGCGAGGTACTCGTCCGTACCGGTCATCAACGGCCTCACCGACACCCACCACCCGTGCCAGGTGCTGGCCGACGTAATGACGGTGATCGAGAAGAAGGGCCGCTACGATAATCTTAAGTACGCGTGGATAGGCGACGGCAACAACATGGCGAACTCGTGGATAGAGGCGGCCTCCGTCCTCGGGTTCTCCCTTACGCTCGCCTGCCCCGAAGGATACCGGCCCCCGAAGGAATTTCTCGATAAGGCCGGCTCTTCCGGCTCCGGGATAATCGTTACCGAGAGCGTGGAAGAGGCCGCCAGGGACGCCGACGTATTGAATACCGACGTCTGGGCCTCGATGGGGCAGGAAGAGGAGTCTGAGAAGCGTAAAAAGGCCTTCAGGGGCTTTCAGATAAACAAAGAGTTATTGAAGCTCGCTAAAAAAGACGCGATGGTCCTCCACTGCCTCCCGGCGCACAGGGGCGAGGAGATAACCGAAGAGGTGCTTGAAGGGCCGCACTCCGCGGTATGGGACGAGGCGGAAAACAGGCTCCACATACAGAAGGCGATACTCGAAAAGTTGCTCGTGGAAGGCTCCAAGTAGAACTCAGATAAAGGAAGGGCTCTTAAGATGAAGAAGGTTAAAAAAGTCGTCCTTGCGTACTCAGGCGGGCTCGATACGTCCGTCATAATGAAGTGGCTGATCGAGCGCTACGAATGCGAGTGCATAGCGTTCTCCGCCGACATCGGCCAGGGCTCTGAGTTAAAAGGGCTTAAAGAGAAGGCCTTGTCCACGGGCGCATCCAAGATATACATAAAGGACCTCCGCGAAGAGTTCGTCTCGGACTTCGTATTCCCGATGCTCCGCGCGGCGTCCGTCTACGAGGGCACTTACCTCCTCGGCACGTCCATCGCAAGGCCTTTGATAGCGAAGGCCCAGATGGAGATAGCGAAGGCAGAGAGGGCGGACAGCGTCTCCCACGGCGCCACAGGCAAGGGGAACGACCAGGTGAGGTTCGAGCTCACCTATTACGCGCTCGACCCACACATACACGTCATCGCCCCCTGGAGGGAGTGGGAGATGAAGGGCAGGGCGGACCTCATACGCTACGCCAAGAGGCACGGGATACCGGTGCCTGTGACGAAGTCAAAGCCCTACAGCTCGGACAGGAACCTCTTCCACATAAGCTTCGAGGGCGGCATACTCGAAGACCCGTGGGCAGAGCCGCCCTCTGACATGTTCGTGCTGACGCGCTCCCCGGAAAAGGCCTCGGCCAAGCCGACCTACATCGAGATAGGTTTCGAGAACGGCGACCCGGTCTCGATAGACGGCAAGAAGCTCTCCCCGGCGAGGCTCCTTGAGAAGCTGAACGAGATCGGCGGCGTAAACGGCATAGGCAGGGTCGACATGGTCGAGAGCCGTTACGTCGGGATAAAATCGCGCGGCGTGTACGAGACCCCCGGCGGCACCATCCTGCATGCCGCGCGCAGGGCGGTGGAATCGATCACGATGGATAGGGAATTATTGCATCTGCGCGACAGCCTCACTCAACGGTACTCCGACCTTGTCTACAACGGCTACTGGTACTCGCCCGAAAGAAAGGCCCTGCAGGGGCTGATTGATGAGGCGACGTCCGCTGTAACGGGCATAGCGAGGATGAAGTTATATAAGGGCAACGTGATGGTCGTCGGCAGAAAGGCCGAGGCCTCGCTCTACCGCCCGGACTTCGCGACCTTCGAAGAGGACATGGTCTACGACCAGAAGGACGCCGAGGGGTTCATAAAGATTAACGCGCTCCGCCTGAAGATAAACGCGATGGTCGAAAAGGACCTGAAGAGGAGATAAGGTTGAAGCTCTGCAGGTTCTCATTCGAGGGCAGGACCTCTTACGGCATAGTTGAGGGAGAGACGGTATTCGAGGCCGACGGCGACCCGTTCAAAGACGGCGTGGCAGGCCTTAAAAAGACCGGCAGGAAGGCGGCGGTCTCAGGCGTCAAGCTCCTTGCCCCTTGCGAGCCGACGAAAATAGCGGCGATAGGCCTCAATTACAAGGCCCACGCGGCGGAGTTCAACAAGGCGCTACCGGAAGAGCCGATGCTCTTCCTTAAACCCTCTACCGCGGTCATAGGCCCGGATGAGGGGATAGTCTATCCGTCGCACATGTCCCACAGGGTCGATTACGAAGGCGAACTCGCCGTCGTAATAGGCAAAAGGGCGAAGGACGTCGCTCCCGAGAAGGCGAGGGAGCACATACTCGGCTACACCTGCTTTAACGATGTCACCGCCCGCGACCTCCAGGGCAAGGACATACAGTATTCGAGGGCAAAGGGCTTCGACACATTCGCTTGCGTAGGTCCCTGGATAGAGACGGACCTCGACCCGGCAAAAGTCCGCATAACGTCCTTTCTTAACGGAGAGAAGAGGCAGGACACCTCGACCGAGGACATGATTTTCGACTGCTTCCATCTCTTGAGCTTCGTATCCTTTGTCATGACGCTCCTTCCCGGCGATATAATAGCCACGGGCACGCCGTCGGGCGTGGGAAAGATGAAGCCCGGCAACACCGTAGAGATTTCGATTGAAGGCATAGGCGTACTGAGAAATATAGTCGTCGCAAGGCAATAAATAAGATACAAGGGAACAAGGAGGTAGCACCGAATGCCGGAAGATTACATCCAGGGGCTTTTCGCCGAGAGGATCGGCGGGGCCTCATTCGGAAAAAGCACGAAGCTCTACAAATTCGAGAAGATAAAGAGGGCGAAGGCAGAGGCGAAGAGGCTAAGCCCCAACACCGAGCTTCTGGACTTCGGCGTGGGTGAGCCGGACGAGATGGCCTTCCCGATAGTCGTCGAGGCGTTGAAGCACGAGTGCGCCAAGCCCGAGAACCGGGGATATTCCGACAACGGCATATTAGAATTAAAAGAGGCGGCGGCGAAGTATCTCGAGAAGGTCTATGGTGTCGCAGGCATAGACCCGGCAAAGGAGATAATACATTCGATAGGTTCGAAGCCCGCGCTCGCGATGCTGCCGGACGCCTTCATAAACTCCGGAGACGGCGTACTCATGACCTCGCCCGGATACCCGATACTCGCCACGCACACGGAGTGGAACAACGGGCGCGTGGTGACGCTCCCGCTTAAGGAGGAAAACGGTTACCTCCCGGACCTCGACGCGTTGACCCCGGCGGACTTGAAGGGCATAAAGCTCCTCTACCTCAACTACCCGAACAACCCGACGGGCGCCACGGCGACGCTCGAGTTCTTCGCCAAGGTCGTCGAGTTCGCGCGGAGAAACAGGATACTCGTCGTGCACGACGCGGCCTACGCCGCGCTATCCTACGAAGGCAGGCCCTTAAGCTTCCTGTCCGTAGACGGCGCCAAGGAGGTAGGCATCGAGATACACTCGTTCTCAAAGGCCTTCAACATGACCGGCTGGAGGCTCGCCTTTGTCGCAGGCAACGAAAAGGCCGTCGCGGCGTACGGCCACGTGAAGGACAACTACGACTCGGGCCAGTTCATAGCCATCCAGAAGGCGGGGATCTACGCCCTCGACCACCCGGAGATAACCGAGAAGATCTCGGCCAAGTACAAGCGGAGGCTTAAGCTCATGGTCGACGCCCTTAACGCATCCGGCTTTTCCGCCGTGATGCCGAAGGGCTCGTTCTACCTCTATGTCAGGGCCCCGAAAAGGGCGAAGAGGGGGGAGGTCGTATTCGGAAGCTCAGAGGACGTCTCCGAGTTCCTCATAAAAGAGGCGCACATCTCGACAGTGCCCTGGGACGACGTGGGGAGCTATTTGAGGTTCTCCGCGACCTTCGCGGCAAAGGACAAGGAAGACGAGTACAGGGTCATCGACGAGATGCAGAAGAGGCTTAAGGCACTGGAGCTCGAATTCTGACAAAAAGGGGCCCTTCGGGGCCCTTGCGGTTTATGGGCAGGGGGCGGATGGGTGAGAGGGTCTTCATAGCCATAGGCTCGAACCTCGGCGACAGGGAAGCGAACTGCCGGAGCGCGATAGAGCGTCTTAAATACGCTCCCCGCGTGCGGGTCATAAGGGAGAGCTCGCTCAAAGAGACCGAGCCCTGGGGCAGGACCGGCCAGCCGGCGTTCATAAACGCGGCCGTGGAGATAGAGACGGACCTTCCGCCAAAGGAACTACTCGCGCTTCTCAAGGATATCGAAGGGCGTATCGGCAGAAAGGCCCGCGAAAGATGGGGCCCGAGGGAGATAGACCTCGACGTAATCTTCTACGGAGAAAGGGTCATAAAGGAAGAGGGGCTTACGATCCCCCATCCACAGGCCCACAAAAGGCTCTTCGTCATCGAGCCGATCGCCGAGCTCGCCCCTGACTTCGTCCACCCGGTCCTTCGGGAGAAGGTATACGACATCCTTATGAAGCTCTATAACAGGCCCGTAAGGGACGCGAGAGAAGAATGAAACCGGTCATCATCCTCATACTCGTCTTCTTTGCCGTGAGGCTGCTTAAAAAAAACCTCCAGAAGAAGGCGGCCTCGATGGGCGCCGCCGAGGCTCACAAGCCCGGGGGGTCCCGCATCCCGAATAAAGGCGCGGAGCCCCGCGGCGAAGAGATGGTCCTCGACCCCGTCTGCGGCTCGTATGTCCCGGAGAGCTCTGCGCTTTCCGCAAGCAGGGACGGCAAGACCGCCCACTTCTGCTCCACCGAGTGCCGGGATAAGTTCCTCAAAGGCTGAAAAGCCCCTTACATAAATTCAGTTGACGCGGACATTCTACCTTGCTATCCTACAAAAGTGACTCATCGAGAGCGGGATTTTTTGTTTAAATCCCGCGTTTTTGTTATATTTTTACGATAAAACCAAATTGGTAAGAAGGAGGGCTCATAATGGATTGGGGCATGAAGAACCGCTTATCGAAGATCATAAGGCCGGATACCGGCAGGACCGTGATGCTCGCAGTCGACCACGGGTACTTTTTAGGTCCCACGACCGGGCTTGAGTCCCCCGGGAAGACTATAGAGCCGCTCGTCCCTTACGCAGACACGCTCATGCTCACAAGGGGCGTTTTGAGGTCGTGCGTCGACGCCGCGACAGACGTCCCCGTAGTGCTCAGAGTATCGGGCGGCACCTCCATACTCGGCAACCTCGCCGACGAGGGGACGACGGTATCGATGAAGGACGCGCTTCGCTTGAACGTCGCGGGTGTCGCCCTCTCCATATTCGTAGGCTCGGAGCTTGAAAGAAAGACCATCTTGGCGCTTGCCGACCTCGTTAACGAGGCAGAGGAGTACGGGGTCCCCGTCCTCGCCGTCACGGCCGTCGGAAAAGACATGGTCAGGGACGCCCGGTACCTCGGGCTTGCCTGCAGGATAGCGGCTGAACTCGGCGCGCACCTGGTGAAGACCTACTACTGCGACGACTTCGAGAAGGTCGTCCGGAACTGCCCTGTCCCGGTCGTCATCGCGGGCGGAAAGAAGATACCCGAGAGGGACGCTATAGAGCTCTCCTATAACGCCGTGACAAGAGGCGCGGTAGGCGTGGACATGGGCCGCAACATCTTCCAGTCCGAAAACCCGGTATCGATGATAAGGACGGTAAGGGAGATAGTGCATAAGGACCTTAAGCCTGCGGAGGCGTGGGACATGTTCAACACGCTTATTCACGAGAACAAGGAAAAGGCGTTCGCTTAAGCTGTTGAGAGAACCTTTTTGTAAAAAGGTTCTCTCAAACTCTCTCCAAAAACTTTTAGTTCCCGCAAAGCCCCTCACAAAAAACAAAGTGGGGGCTTTGCGGGAAGACTTGAAGTCTTTAAAGGGAATTTGGGAGAAAACTTTATGCAAAATGGGTTCTCAAAAAGGATTCGCATTAGCCTTAAAAAATAGGAATTCGGGAGATTTGTTTTGAGGGCTGCATTTTACTACAACAACAGGGACGTAAGGGTGCAGGAGCTCCCGGTTCCGAAGGTCCGGGAAGGCGAGTTGCTCGTAAAGGTCGAGGCCTCCGGCATCTGCGGCAGCGACGTCATGGAGTGGTACAGGATAAAGAAGGCGCCTCTTGTGCTCGGCCACGAGATAGCCGGGACCGTAACGGAGGTCGGCGCGGGTGTTGCCAGGTTCAAGACAGGCGACAGGGTGACGGTCGCCCACCATGTGCCGTGCAATACCTGCAGGTACTGCCTTGCAGGCGATCACTCGGTCTGCGACACGCTCCGGACGACCAACTTCGATCCCGGCGGGTTCTCGGAGTATCTTAGAGTCCCTGCGATAAACGTGGAGAGGGGGACGTTCAAGCTCCCGGATTCCATGACCTTCGGAGAGGGGACGTTCTCCGAGCCTTTGGGGTGCGTTGTCCGCGGCATGCGCGCGGCGCGCATGGAGCCCGGCAAGACCGTCCTCGTCATAGGCTCCGGGATGTCCGGGCTTCTGTACATACGGCTCGCAAAGGCATTGGGGGCCGGCAAGATAATCGCGACCGACGTAAGCGATTATAGATTGAACGCCGCGAAGGCGTCCGGCGCCGACCTCGTATTAAAGGCGGACTCGGACGTGCCGGCAGAGGTCAAGAAGTTCCTCGGAAGGCTCGCCGACATAGTCGTCGTCTGTGTAGCGCGGGATTCCGCGTTTACGCAAGGGTTGAAGTCCGTTGACAAGGGCGGGGTCGTATCGTTCTTCGCCCCAAAGGAGCCGGGAGAGACATTCCCCATCCCGATGTTCGACCTCTGGAGGGACAATATAACGATAGTCCACTCCTACGCCTCGCCGCCGCTCGACACGCTTATAGCGCTCGACCTCATAGAATCGAAGAGGGTGCCCGTAGAGGACTTGATCACGCACAGGCTCAAGCTGGATGAGGCCCAGGAGGGGTTCGCTCTTGTAGCCGGGGCAGGGGATTCTTTAAAGGTTGTAATAGAGCCCAACAGGTGAGACAAGGACTCAATTGATGAGGATAGGTCTTGTAATAAAGGCCTCGAACCCCGAGGCCGTAAAGCTCGCCTCCGATATCGCCGGATGGGTCTCGGAGAGGAAGGGCGCCGTCTACGTCGACGCGGGCGTGGCCGGCAGGGTCCGGGGGTCCGTCTCGGTCCAGCCCGAGGAGTTCCCCGATTCGATCGATATACTCGTCGTATTGGGCGGGGACGGCACGATGATACACGCCGCGCGCCTTTTGGACGGCAGGAAGGTCCCGATACTCGGCGTGAACATGGGGTCGCTGGGGTTTCTCACCTCGATCACGGTCAAAGAGGTATTCCCTCTCCTCGAGCGTATAATGAAGGGGGACTTCGCTATTGAAGAGAGGATGATGCTCTCGGTCGCCCACACGAGAGAGGGCGAGACGCTCTCGAACTTCAAGGTCCTTAACGACGCGGTCATAAAGGGCGATAACGCAAGGCTTATAAGGCTCGAGACCCGCATCAATAAGGAGTACGTCAACACATACAGGGCCGACGGACTGATCGTCGCCTCCCCCACGGGCTCCACCGCCTATTCGCTCTCGGCGAACGGCCCGATACTCTATCCGACGATTCACTCGATAATAGTAGCGCCCATCTGCCCCTTCAACCTCACCAACAGGCCGGTCGTCATCCCCGACTGGATGACCGTGGACGTTACAGTCTCCCCTGACCAGTCGAACGTCGAGCTCATACTCGACGGCCAGGTCGACGTCCCGCTCCTTACAGGCGACACCGTGAAGATAAAAAGGGCGGAGGCGAGCCTCTATCTAATTAAGTATGAAGGAAAGAGCTATTTTGATATACTCAGGGAAAGGCTCATGTGGGAGGTTAAGACGGTAAAGGTCTAAAAATTGTTCTTTTTCCTGACTGCTCGGCGCAGGGCCAAAGTTGGCATGGAGTCTCTGGTCAAATCAATTCTCCGGCCGTTTGATACGGATTTGCCCGTCCGGCAGGACTGCGTCAGGTCGGAAATAAAAATGCTCACATATTGCCATATGTGCTGCGCTTTTTATTTCCGCCCTTCCTTGACCTCAGAAAAAATTCCTAATTTTTAGAGGTAGCCTAATAAAATAAGCCTCTTTACACAATGATGGACTTTTTCAGAGCCCCATGCCCTCCCGGATTATTGTATGCTTTCTGAGCTGAACATCAAGGACTTCGCCATAATAGAGAGCCTCTCACTCTCCTTTTCCCCGGGCCTCAACATCTTCACCGGAGAGACCGGGGCAGGCAAAAGCATCGTCATGGACGCGATCGCGCTAATACTCGGGGAGCGCGCCTCGAACGACCTCATAAGGTCTTCGGCGGCGGAGGCGAG
>JACREV010000005.1 GCA_016218095.1 Deltaproteobacteria bacterium
TCACTTTACCCCGAGGGGTTCCCCTGGGCGGAGAATATCTTTTTCGTGAGGCACGTGCCTCCCCCGGCGCACCCGGCGTTCTATTCGTCATCCGCCTCCACGCTCAACGTGACGAGGGGGGCTATGGCCGCCATGGGCTGGTGCCCTTCGGGGAGGCTCTTCGAGGCCGCGGCGTGCGGGACACACATCATCTCCGACAGTTGGCCGGGGCTCGAAGAGTTTTTTACCCCCGGAGAGGAGATAACCGTCGCGGGCTCGGCGAATGACGTCGTCGAGGCGCTCGGGATGGATGAGGCGAAGAGGCGGGAGATAGCTGAGGCGGGGAGGGCGCGCGCTCTCAAGGACCACACCGCTCTTAAGCGGGCCATTGAGCTTGAAGGAATACTCGGCGCGTATATTTAGAAAAGGAAAAGGCCATGTGGGGGATAATACCGGCCGCAGGTGCGGGTTCGAGGATACAGCCGCTCGCGTTCTCAAAGGAGCTCCTGCCGGTCGGGTCCAGGGTAGAGGACGGCATCGAGAGGCCGAGGGCGGTGAGCGAATACCTCGTCGAGCGGATGCTGGAAGCAGGGGCGACGAAGATATGCTTCGTCATCTCTCCGGGGAAATCCGACATCATGGAGTACTACGGCGGCGCCGTAGAAGGCGCGCACGTCTCTTACGTCGTTCAGCCGCGGCCTGCCGGGCTTTGCGATTCCATATTCAGGGCGCTCCCGCTCATCCCGCCGGACGAGTTCGCGTTGGCGGGGCTTCCGGATACGGTCTGGTTCCCGAGGCAGGGGTTCTCATTCCTTGGTGAAGACAGGCTCTCGTTCCTCTTATTCCCTGTCGAGCGCCCTGAGAGATTCGATGCCGTGAGCGTCGATGAGAATGGGGCGGTCCTCAAGGTCGAGGTCAAGTCAAAGAGGCCTTCGACCAACTGGGTCTGGGGGGCGTTCAAGCTGAAGGGCGAAACGCTCTCGTCCCTCCATGCGCTCTGGATAGAGCGCGAGAAAAAGGACGAATACCTGGGCACCCTCGTTAACGAATATATAAAAAGGGGCGGCTCCGCTACGGGCGTAAGAAGGGGCGAGTCTTACGTCGACGTCGGCACACTCAACGGCTACAGGGAGGCTATAAGGCTCCTTGATGCTGGAGCGAAGGCATAGATGACCGGGAGCGCGTCTCATAGGGAGCGTGAGGCGATCGAGCGGCGCGTGCGCGAGCTCGGGCCGTGGTTCCAGAACATGGACTTAAGGGGGGTAGCGACCGCGCCGGGACATTTTCTCGGGGACTACCCCCTGATCAAGTGGAGGAGGTTCGAGCACGCCATCCCTGAGGACCTGACCGGCAAGACGGTGCTCGATATCGGATGCAACGCGGGCTTTTATTCGATCGAGATGAAGAAGCGCGGGGCGGGGCGCGTCCTGGGGATAGACTCCGACGACGATTACCTCGATCAGGCGCGGTTCGCGGCCGAGGTGCTCGGGCTCGATATAGAATACAGGAAGCTCTCGGTCTACGATGTCGGAGATCTCGGTGAAAGGTTCGACATAGTCATCTTCATGGGCGTCCTCTACCACCTGAGGCACCCGCTTCTGGCGCTCGACCTCATAAGGGAGCACGCGGCAGGCGATACACTCGTCTTCCAGACGATGCTCCGGGGGTCGCTCTCCGGGTGCGATACCGAAGAGGACTACCCCTTCGAGGAGAGGGGAATATTCGGCGACCCCGATTTCCCAGCCATGTACTTTGTCGAGAAGAGCTATTCGAGCGACCCCACGAACTGGTGGCTCCCGAACCGCTCGTGCGCCGAGGCGATGCTCCGGAGCGCCGGGTTCGAGATAGTAAAGAGGCCGGAGGAAGAGGTCTATATCTGCGCTTTACGGAAGGGGGCGCCATGGTAGAGGCCGTGATGCTCTGGAACGAGCCGAACAACCTTTCGCACTGGGACTTCCACATAGACGGCGACTGGTCGATATTCGCGGAGATGGTTAAGCTCTCGTCCAACGCGATAAAGGCGAGGAGGCCTGGGCTTCCGCGCGTGCTCGGGGGGATATCCCCCATAGACCCGGACTTCGTAACGAACATGAAGACAAAGGGCGTGCTCGACGCCGTCGACGTCGTAGCCATACACGGCTTCCCGCTCGACTGGAACCACTGGACGATACACGAGTGGCCTGAAAAGCTGGAAGAGATAAAGGCGGCGACGACGCTTCCGATATGGGTCTCCGAGGTCGGGGTCTCGACGTTCGGGGCCGAGGAGGTGCAGGTCTTCGGCCTCAGGAAGACCGCCGAGTATCTCTCGGGCAAGGCGGGGCGTATCCACTGGTACAGCTTATACGACCTCCCGCGCGCGTGGCCGGCTACGACCCGGCACAGGGAGGCCGAGGGGTCGTCCTACTACAGGCACTTCTACATGGGGCTTATCCGCGAAGACGGCACGCCCAAAAAGGCGTTGAGGATATTCCCCGAGTTCGCTTCAGAGCTCGGCATATGCCAATGGTTCCACTTCGAGGACCCGAGGCTCGAGGCCGCCGTCAACTGGATGAAGAGGCTCGGCGTCAGGCGCCTTCGGACGGGCCTCAGCTGGGCCGACAGCCTCAGGCCCGGCGCGATCCGGTGGTTCGACGCTCAGATGAAGGCGCTCGAGCCGTTCGAGGTGACGGTCACGTTCTGTTTTACGCCGGAGGAAAAGGGGATACGCCCCGATCACACGAGCCCGCCCGTGAAAATAGACGAGTTCGCCGAATTCTGCGACAGGATGGTGAAAAGATATGCTTAAGGACATCAGGGAGAGCTGGACCGAGGAGAGCTATACGTTCAGGCTTCTTGAGCACCTGAGGGAAGGCCTGCACGGGTCCCCGAGGATGCTCATCGTCGCGGCCCACCCCGATGACGAGGTCGCTTCTGCCGGGACGGTCATAAGGTACGCGGAAGACCTCTACATAATACACACGACCGACGGCGCGCCGAAGGACTTGAAGTACGCGAGGGCCGCCTCGTTCCGGACAAGGGGCGAGTACGCCAGGGCCCGGAGGCGGGAGCTCCTCTCCGCGCTCCGGCTCGCGCGCATCCCTTCGGCGCGGGCGATGGAGGCAGGGTTCGTAGACCAGGAGGCCTCTTTCAACCTCTTTGCGCTTACGGAAAAGCTCAAGGAGATGATATCCGCCGTCTCGCCGGGAGTCGTCTTTACCCTGCCGTATGAGGGCGGCCACCCGGACCACGACTCGACCGCCTTCGCGGTCCACGCGGCCTTGAGGCTGATCGAGAGGGAGACGGATGATGAGCCGTTCCTCGTCGAGTACGCGTCGTACCACGCGAACGGGACGATGTTCGCGGCGATGGAGTTTTTGCCGGCTGAGACCGAGACCGTGACGGTCGTCCTTACCGAGGAGGAGAGGGCCGCAAAGGAGTCGATGATCAACTGTTTCGCCACCCAATGCGGCGTGCTCAAGGCCTTCCCGAGGGCCTCGGAGAGGTACAGGAGGGCGCCCCTTTATGATTTTACCTCTCCGCCGCACAAGGGGAAGCTCTATTACGAGAACTTCGACTGGGGCATAACAGGCGCCCACTGGAGGGAAAAGGCAAAGGAGGCGCTTGCCGACCTCGAGATAATCGACTTGGTATGAGCCTTTCGATCTTGAGCGTCGCCTACCCGTTCGCGCCGGTCAGGGAAGAGACCTCAGGCGGGGCCGAGCAGGTTATATTGAACCTCGACCGCTTTTTCAGGAGGGCCGGACATTCGTCCACCGTCATAGCCGTCGAGGGGTCGAGCATATCAGGCGCGCTCATCGGGATACCGGCCCTTTGCGGCCCCATAGACGACGCGGCCAGGAGAAAGGCGCACGCGGCGCTTAAAGATGCGATAGAGGCGGCGCTCGGAAGGCTTAAGTTCGACATCGTCCACATGCACGGTATAGACTTCGCCTCCTATATGCCTTCCGAGCCCGTGCCGGTCCTCGCTACGCTTCACCTGCCGCTCGGCTGGTACGAGGAGAGGGCGCTTCGTCCCTTACGGGAAAGGACCTGGCTTAACTGCGTATCCGAGTCCCAATTAAAGGTCGCGGGCGAAATGAGGTTCCCTGTAGTCCGGAACGGGATAGATACCGGGGCCTTCGGGATATCGAAGTCAAAGGGGCGGTACGTGCTCTCCCTCGGCAGGGTCTGCCCTGAAAAGGGTTTTCATATCGCGATGGACGCGGCAA
>JACREV010000109.1 GCA_016218095.1 Deltaproteobacteria bacterium
GGTCGTCTGCTTGAAGATGATGGGAGAGACGAAGGTTATGAGCCCGTCGCCCTCCTTTACGAGCCAGGGAGCGGGCCCCTCGGTCTTTGCGATGAGGTCCTTGCCCTCGTAGAAGAGCAACCCTATCTCAGGGACCTCCCTGTGCGCCTCTATCTGGAAGTTATGGTTGAGGATATAGGCGTCCTGTATGCCGGGGTACTTCATGATGTTCTGGATGAGGAGGCTCATGGCAAGGGAGTCCTTCTGCATGAGCGGGATCTTGGCGTCGCTCGCGAACTCGTGCGTGATCGTCCCGGCCATGGAACGCATCTGCGCCTCAAGGGACGACCTCTGGTGCGCGATCAGGATCGCGCCTATGGAAAAGGCCGTAAGGAAAAGAAGGCCCGAGAGCACGAGCGCCAGCTTTATTTTTATACCTATCCGCAAGTCCGACCCTCTCTAAGAAACTACGGGCCTTCCGCCCGTCCACAAAGTGTAAAGTATATACGAATTTGAGGCGATGTTAAGCTTCCTGGCAAAAAAATCCGGTGACACCCGTCACCGAAAACCAGCACCTGAAATGAGAGACTTGAAATAAAGAAAACGTTATAAGACCGGGAGGTTAAACCTCGGAGAGTTAAGGATTAAAAAGCGTTAACGAACGAAACGACAGAGGGATTTTCCTGCGGGAACACGGCTTTTCTTCTCTACTTACGGCCCTTTAACTCTCTCTTATTATACTGCTCTCTTGATACCCCGTCTAAACCTTTTTAAACGCCCCGCGTGAAGCTCGGGGCCTCCCAAAAACTTCCACTCCGACAGAGGAGGTCTTTCTTCACCCTCCCCTTGATCCCCCCTCCCGTCATCGGACTCTGGGGAGGGGATATCTTTGGGAAATACTTGCAGCCTGCTGATCTTCCAAAACTTCCAAATAAAGGGTTATCTCTAAAAATTAGGAATTTTTTCTGAGGTCAAGGAAGGGCGGAAATAAAAAGCGCAGCATATATGGGAATATGTGAGCATTTTTATTTCCGTCCTGACGCAGAGATCAGGAAAAATAACAATTTTTAGATAAAAATACCGGAGGGCGCCGTAAGCCGGATCCTGTAAGCCCGGTTTCCCGGACCGGCGACCATTCATCTGGACCGCGCGTTGCCGCGCGGTTCGAGCAGCCAACCCGTTCCGCCATCCCCTCGCGGGAATAAGTACGGGCCGCACTTGATGCGGAACCTATTTGGCCTTGCACCGGGAGGGGGTTGCCAATTGACGCCGGTCACCCGGCATCCTGACGGGCTCTTACCCCGCCTTTTCACCCTTACCCCGGATAATAAGCTACCCGAGGCGGTCTCCTTCTCTGTGGCCCTTTCCCTGGGGTCGCCCCCGGTCGCCGTTAACGACCTCCCTGCCCTGTGGTGTCCGGACTTTCCTCCGTCGTTCTCACGCCAGCGGCCGCCCTGCACCCTCCGGTAAGCTGATGAAATATCTGGGATGGAACTTTCTGTAGAAAGTTCCCCCCAGACCCCCTTCAAAGACTTTTAGTTCCGGAAAAGGCCCCCACATCTTTGTAACTCGAAGACATACGCCTTTTTAAGACTCTCTCATTATTTACAAACCCTCTGTGGGGGCCTTTTCCGGAAGAGCTAAAAATTTTTGGAGAGAGTCTGAGAGAACCTTTTTATAAAAAGGTTCTCTCAGGTATTTCGTCGGCCTTATCGGGCGGAGTCGATCGCCTCATTGGCGAGCTTGTCCGCGGCCGAGTTCTGTTCTCTGTATACGTGTCTTACCTTGTAAGACTTGAACCCTTTGAGGAGCGAGACCGCCTCTTCGTAGAGGGGCCGTAAGTCTTCGCTCCTTACCTTATAGACGCCGTTTATCTGTTTTACGAGGAGCTCGGAGTCCGCGAGGACTTCTATCTCCCTGCACCCCAAATCAGATGCCCCCTTGAGGGCTACGAGGAGCGCGCTGTACTCGGCGATATTGTTGGTAGTTGTGCCGAGGTATTTTTTCAGGGCCTTGAGGACGCGTCCTTCGTGGTCTTTTATGACCGCCCCGGCCCCGGCCTTTCCGGGGTTTCCGCGCGAGGCGCCGTCGATGTTGACGATGCACTTTGTCGGCGCGCGGTGCGGGCCTGCGGCTTCATGCGCCTCGAACAAGTCCCGTACGGCTCCCGGCTTCTTTTTCTTCCTTAGTCCGAGGAGGATAGAGCGCGCGTCTTCTTCAGTCAGTCCGAGCTTTATTGTAGTTTTTCGGATGTCGAGGGTATCAGAGAGCTCCTCGAGGAACTTGTCGATGATTGCGGGGTCCGCGGGCTTGCGGGGCATCGCCTTATATCGCCTCGAGCTCGCCCTGGCTCTCTACGTAGAGTATGCGGTGGCAGTGAGGGCATGTCATGAGTTCTTCCGTCCCTCTCTTTAGCTGGATGTAGACCTGCGGGGGGATGTGGATATAACAGCCCTGACATGTTTCGTTCTTTATGAGAGCCAGGGCCAGGCCGCCTCTCCTCGCCCTGATGGTCTCGTACTTCTTGAAGACCTCGGGCCTTACATTCGCCTTAAGCGACGTCTTTTCTTCATCTTTCTTTACGAGCGTCTCTTTCCATTCGGCCTTTTTGGCCTCGAGCTCGGATTTGAGCGACTCGACCTCGGCGGTCTTCCCGGCGACGGTATCCTCGGCGGCCTTCAGCGCCGCGTTCTTATCATCGAGCTTCTGGGCGTGCGCCGCCTTTTCCTGCTCGTTCTGTTTCTTTGTCTTGTTTGCGGCGTTTATTTCCTTGGTGAGCGCGCTGAGTTCCCTGTCGTTCTTGACATCGCTCATCTTTTTTTCGTCTTTGCCTGCCCGCTCTGCGCTTTCCCTTATCTTTTCATCCGAGCCCTTTATGAGGGCCTTTATGGCTTCGGCCTCCTGGCCGAGCGCCTCTGCCGCCTTTTTCGCCGCCTCTATTTCAGCGCCGAGTCTTTCAATCTTTTGTATATAAGACCTTTCCTCTTCCTCTATCCCCTTTGTCTCCAGGTCTATCCTCTGGATCCTCTCAAGGTACTTGATGCTGTTGCGCAAATGGCCTCCAAGTCCAGGCGCCGCGGGTTATCCGCGGGCCATAAAGCAGGTTCTGTTTGAAAAAAATGGTGGGCCCACCTGGACTCGAACCAGGGACCGACCGGTTATGAGCCGGTGGCTCTTCCAACTGAGCTATGGGCCCTTCGGCAGACAAAGCCGGTTTCCTGCCCCGGCCCGTAACGCGTTTTATGAATACAAAAGAGCGTGTCTTCCGTGAATCCCCTTATTTTATGAAAATAGTCCCTTATTTGTCAAGCCGTTTTAAGAGGTAGAGGGATTATTATTAAAGAAAGGCCCTCATGCAGGCTCTTTTCCGGGGTTAGCCATGCCGTACTTCCTTATCTTCCTGTTCGGCCTCCTAATCCGAGCCCGAATTAATGCGAGCCCGGCATTGAAATAATCAAAATAAAGTTGAATTTATTCGCAGTTCTGGTATTTTTATAAAACTTATGTCAAAGGACCTCCTGTTCGAGATAGGCACAGAAGAAATACCGGCCGGGTTCGTGCCAAAGGCATTGGGCTCGCTCGAGGGCTTCCTTAAAAAAGCCCTCGATTCAAGGAAGATCTCATACGAGGCGGTGCTCTCCGTCGGGACCCCCCGGAGGCTCGCCCTCATGGCCACGGGTGTGGCCGATAGACAGCCCGACGCAAAGGTCGAGGTGCGCGGGCCGCAGGTCAAGGCCGCGTTTGACGACAAGGGGCACCCCTCGGGCGCGCTCATCGGTTTCGCGAAGGCCCAGGGTGTCGCGATAGAGGACCTTAAAAGGGTCAAGACCGACAAGGGCGAGTACCTCTACGCGACAAAGGAGATAAAGGGCGAGGATACGGAGAAGATACTCCCCGGCATACTCCTCGACGTCATCAGCAGGGACTTTTTCCCAAAGACCATGAGGTGGGGGGCTTTCGACATCTCGTTCGCGAGACCCATACACTGGATACTCGCCGTATTCGACGGCAGGCCCGTCGATCTTTCATTCGGCCACATAAAGGCCGGCGGCGTCACTTACGGCCACAGGTTCCTTTCGAACCGGACGAGGGCGATCGAGGTCGACTCCGTAGACGCCTACATAAGGAAGCTCCGGGACGCGCATGTCATAGTCGACCCGGCTGAGCGCAGGTCCATCATCGAAAAAGGGCTCCTTCACGAGGCGGGCAAGGCCGACGGCAAGGTACTCCCGGATGAGGGGCTTTTAGAAGAGGTGACCTATCTTGTCGAGTATCCGGTAGTCTTAAGGGGGGCTTTCAGCGAGGAGTTCCTGACTCTGCCCCGAGACGTGATCGTAAACGCGATGCGGGAGCACCAGAGGTACTTTTCCATCATAAACAGGGACGGCGGGCTGTTGCCGTACTTCCTCGCCGTCGCGAACACCAAGGCGACTGACATGGATGTCGTTAGGAAGGGGAACGAACGGGTCCTCCGCGCGCGCCTGAACGACGCCAAGTTCTACTACGAGCAGGACGTAAAGAAGAGGCTCGTCGACAGGGTCGACTCTTTGAAGGGCGTCGTCTTCCAGGCGAAGCTCGGGACCTCATACGAAAAGGTCGAAAGGTTCGCTTCGCTCGCCCTTCATATAGGCGCGAGGCTCGGTTTCTCGAGGGCCGTTGATCCCGGCGAAAGGCCTGCCGACTTCGCTACAGACGCATTGAACCCCGCCTCACTCGACAGATCCAACGCAGACCCAGGCCTCTACGCCAAGTGCGTGCTTGGAAGGGCCGCGATGCTCGCCAAGGCCGACCTCACCTCAGGCATGGTAGGCGAGTTCCCGAAGCTCCAGGGCGTAATGGGCTCGATCTACGCGAGGAGGGGGGGAGAGGTCGAAGAGGTCGCAACCGCCATATACGAGCACTACCTCCCGTCTGCCTCCGGCGGTCAACTGCCGGCCTCTATCCCCGGCGCGATAGTGTCGCTTGCGGATAAGCTCGATACCATCACCGGGTGCTTCGGGGTGGGGCTCATACCCACGGGCGCGCAGGACCCGTACGCCCTCCGGAGACAGGCGCTCGGTATAATAGCCATAATACTCGACAAGGGCTTCAGGCTGTCTCTCGATGAGCTCGTAGACGCCTCGCTGGCCTTCCTCGGCAAGAAGCTCCTTAGGGGGCGCGAGGAGACGAAGGAGGCAATACTCGAGTTCTTCAAGGAGAGACTTAAGAACCAGCTCCTCTCGCAGGACCTTTCGTTCGATTCGATCGACGCGGTCCTTTCTGCACCGTGGTTCGACATGGTGGACGCGGTCAAGAGGGTGCGCTCGCTTGAAGGCTTCAAGAAGAACCCTGCGTGCGCCTCGCTTGTAGTCGCCTTCAAGAGGGTCTCGAACATCCTGAAGGGCGTGTCGGTCACGGACAAGATAGATGAGTCGCTCTTCTCCCTTCCGGAGGAGTCCAGTCTCTATAATACCGAAAAAGAGATAGCGCCGAAGATAGAGGGATACTGGAAGAAGGGCGATTACGAGGCGGTATTTTCTGCGCTCGCCGCGATAAAAGGGGATATAGACGCCTTCTTCGACAAGGTCATGGTCATGGCCGAGGACGAGAGGGTGAGGAAGAACAGGCTCTCCCTTTTAAGCAAGCTACGAGACCTGTACTGGAGGATAGCGGACCTCTCCAGGCTTGCCGTTTAGGGGGTTATCCCCGCGTATCACAAGGCGATTTCAGGCCGTCCACGGAAGGGTTGCCGGGGCGGCCTTTTTATGATATATATAGTTTCAAAGTTTCGTAACTATGCAAGGTTGACAACCAAAGGAGGCCCCATGCAGAAGAGATTGTCAGTCGCAATCGCATCCGTTCTGGTCCTGTCTTTAGCGGGCGCAGCTGTTGCCGCTGAAACCGACGGACCGGCCTACGCAGAGGAGATAATCTCGATGAGGAGCTCGCTCGCAAAGACGTTCGTCCTGCCCGGGGCCGAGGTCAACGAGGATACCTTCAAGAAGGTCTGCGGCGCGGTCGGCAAGAGGGTAAAGGAGATAAACGAGAAGGGAGACGTGAAGATAAGGCACGCGGCTGTAAAATACCGGAACCCCGTGAACGCCGCCACACCAGAGGAGGCGGCCATAATAGAAAGGTTCGCGAAGGAGCCGGAACTTAAGGAGGTCTCGGGCGCGTTCGAGAAGGACGGCAAGAGGTTCAGCAGATATACAAGGCCTATCTATGTCGAGTCCGCGTGCCTCGCCTGCCACGGAGGGGCGGACGCAAGTCCCGCGTTCATAAAGGCCAAGTACCCTGATGACAAGGCGTACGGCTTCAAGACCGGGGACCTCCGCGGGATAATCTCGGTAATAACGCCTTTGGAATGAACCATACCGCTGGCTCAGGTATCTCCTTTAACTTCCCCTCCCTCCCCCATCAAGGGGGAGGGGTTAAAAGCAATATTTTTGATTACCGGCAATTGTCATACAAGCGACCGGCGGTTTTTGGGAGCATGGATAAAAACACAGGGAGGTCTTTTGTGAAGAGGATATTGGTTGCGGCCTTTGCTATAGGCATGCTCGCCTCAGGCGCGTCATTCGCCGAGGACGACCATTCGAAGATGCACGAGATGATGATGAAGCAGGGCGGAGGTCAGCCCGACGACAGGATAGAGTTGAAGCTCCCGGCGACGATGAAAGCGATGCAGAAGAACATGATGCGGATGCACCTCGACACGGTGAGCGAGATTACCGCGGCGCTCGCGGCGAACGACCTGCAAAAGGCCGCCGCCATATCCAAGGACAAGCTCGGCTGGTCGCCGGCCGAGGAGCAGAGGTGCACAAAGGTGAGCGAGATGACAGGGGAGAAGGACTTTGTGTCATTAGGCAAGGCCGTGCACATGAAGGCCGACGAGCTCTCCGAGGCGGCAAAGGCCGGCAACAGAGATAAGGCTCTTGAGCACCTCGCCTCGCTCATCAAGAACTGCAACTCCTGCCACGCGAAGTTCAGGCACTAATCTGTTCTTTAAAATTTAACAGGGGTGCCCCTCCAAAGGAGGGGCACCCCTGTTTTGCCTTCCCTATGGCGCGGTTTTCCAAGCCGCTCCTATCTTGCGAGTGCTCATTTTACGATGGGTGGCGACTGTCCGTTCTCCCCTCCTTACCAAGGAGGGGCCGGGGGAGGTCGTCCCTGCGTTCAAATCACCCCTCCCTACCTCCCCTTGTTAAGGGGAGGAGATTTTCTATCTGCGCAAAAAGGCTTCAGGCAGAAGATTCGAACAGCCCATACAAGCGTATATCGGGTCACGAAACAAAGGGTTCAGGTTGCAAGCCTGCACCCGCAATCTCTCACTTCACCACCACCCTCGGCGGCTTCTTCTTTAAAACCTCCTTCAAAAACTCCCCGGTGTACGACCCCTTTGTCGCGGCGACCTCCTCGGGCGGGCCATAGGCGATGATCCTGCCCCCGGCGTCCCCGCCCTCGGGGCCGAGGTCGATGATGTGGTCGGCGGATTTTATCACGTCGAGGTTGTGCTCGATTATGACTATCGTGTTCCCGGCGTCCCGTAACGACATGAGCACGTCGAGGAGCTTCTGGATGTCGGCGAAGTGGAGGCCGGTAGTCGGCTCGTCGAGTATATAGATGGTCCTCCCCGTCGCGCGCTTGGATAACTCCCTTGAGAGCTTTATCCTCTGCGCCTCGCCGCCGGATAGCGTCGTCGACGGCTGGCCTATCCTGATATAGCCGAGCCCGACGTCGTTAAGGGTCCTTAGCTTATCCTTTATCTGCGGGATGTGCTCGAAGAATTGGAGCGCCTCGGAGACTGATAGGTTCAGGCACTCGGAGATGTTCTTGCCCTTGTAGCGGACTTCCAGCGTGTCCCTGTTGTAACGCTCGCCCCTGCACGCGTCGCACGTCACGTAGACGTCCGGGAGGAAGTGCATCTCGACCTTAATGAGCCCGTCTCCTTTGCAGGACTCGCACCTGCCGCCTTTCACATTGAAGCTGAAGCGCCCTGGGCCGTAGCCCCGCACCTTCGCCTCGGGGAGCTCGCTGAAGAGCTCCCTGATGGGGGTAAAGAGCCCGGTGTAGGTAGCGGGGTTGGAGCGCGGCGTCCTGCCTATCGGAGACTGGTCGATGTCGATGACCTTGTCTATGAACTCAAGGCCCGCGATCGATGATAAGTCGCCTGCCCTGATCTTGGAATCGTAGAGCCTCTTTGCGAGGTTCTTATATAATGTGTCGATTATGAGCGTCGATTTGCCGGAGCCGGATACGCCCGTCACGCACGTCATGAGCCCGACCGGTAACTTCACCGTGAGGTTCTTGAGGTTGTTCGCCTTTACGTCCTTCAGGACGATGTATCTCCCGTCCGGCCCCTTCCTCTTCACCGGCACGGGTATCTCGAGCTCGCCTGAGAGGTACTTGCCGGTAAGGGACGCCCTGCTCTTGATGATCTCCGCGTAAGTCCCCTTTGCGACTATCTCGCCCCCGTGGACGCCCGCGCCGGGGCCCATGTCGATGATGTAGTCTGCCTCCATCATCGTCTCCTCGTCGTGCTCGACGACGAGGACGGTGTTGCCCATGTCGCGTAGCCTCCGGAGGGCGGACAATAGCCGACGGTTGTCCCTCTGGTGGAGGCCGATGGAGGGCTCGTCGAGTATGTAGAGGACGCCGACGAGGGACGAGCCTATCTGGGTCGCGAGCCTTATCCTCTGCCCCTCGCCGCCCGACAGGGTCGAGGCCGCCCGCTCAAGCGCGATGTAGTCGAGGCCGACATTGGTGAGGAAGTTGAGCCTCTCGCCGACCTCTTTCAATATCCTCCGCGCTATCTCCTGCTTCGAAGGCGTGAGTTTCAACGCCTTGAAGAACGAGAGCGCGTCCTTGATGGACAACCTAACGATATCGCTTATGGATTTCCCGTCGACCTTTATGAAGAGCGCCTCCTTCTTAAGACGCGCCCCCTCGCATGCCGGGCACGGCTGGGAGTTCATGTACTTTTCGAGGTCTTCCCTCACATCGTCGGAATCGGTCTCGCGGTAGCGCCTCTCCAGGTTCTGCAATACGCCCTCGAATACCTGCGTGTAGGTATAGCGCGATTTGTCGCTCTGATAAAGAAACTCGATCTCCTCCTCGCCGGAGCCGTTTAGTATTATGTCGCGCACCCTCTCCGGCAGTTTCTTGAAGGGCGTGTTGATCGAGAACCCGTAATGGCGCGACAAGGCCTCTAACATCGATAAATACCAGAACGACGCCTGCTTGCCGGTCGACTTTGCCCAGGGCGCTATCGCGCCCTCTTTAAGCGAGAGGTTGTCGTCAGGGATGACGATCCCGGCGTCGAAATAGAATTTTTCGCCGAGCCCCTTGCACTCCGTACACGCGCCGTAGGGGGAGTTGAAGGAGAAAGTCGTGGGGTTTATCTCCGGGTAGCTTATGCCGCAGGTCACGCACGAGAGCTTTTCGTTAAAGAGGAGCTCCTTCGCGCCGTTGACCTCGACCTTAACGAGCCCTTCGGCGAGGCGCGCGGCGACCTCCAAAGAGTCCGTAAGCCGCCTTAAAATCCCTTCCTTTATGATGAGCCTGTCTATTACGACGTCGATCGAGTGCTTTTTCCTCTTATCGAGCGAGGCGACTTCGGTCAGGTCGAGCATCTCTCCGTCTATCTTGACCTTTGTATAGCCGTCCTTCCTCAAGCCGTCGAGCTCTTTCCTGTACTCGCCCTTTCTCCCCCGGACTATCGGGGAGAGGAGGACTATCTTCGAGCCCTGCTGTAGCTCCATTACCCTGTCGGCCATCTGCTGGATGGTCTGGGAGGTGATGAGCTTTCCGCAGTTGTAGCAGTGAGGGTCTCCGACGCGGGCAAAGAGGAGCCTCAGGTAATCGTATATCTCCGTCACCGTGCCTACGGTGGAACGGGGGTTTTTGGATGTAGTCTTCTGTTCGATGGAGATGGCGGGGGAGAGGCCTTCAATGGAGTCCACGTCGGGCTTGTCCATCTGTTCGAGGAACTGGCGGGCGTAGGCCGATAGGCTCTCGACGTATCTCCTCTGCCCCTCGGCGTATATGGTGTCGAATGCGAGCGAGGATTTGCCTGAGCCCGAGACGCCCGTTATGACGACGAGCTTGTCCCGCGGAATTTCGAGGTCGATCGACTTGAGGTTATGGACCCTCGCGCCTTTTATGGTTATCTTTTCCATTATATTCGGTGTGTTTAAGAACGGGCTCAAAACAGTATCATTGCTCCTCGCAATGACAAAAAAGAATAAATCTCCCCTCCTTGACAAGGAGGGGCCGGGGGAGGTCGCAATTTTCTTAAAACGACCCCTCCCCACCTCCCCTTATTAAGGGGAGGAGTATTAGATTACTTCCTCTTGTTCGCCATATCCGCCGCAATCTCTATGGCGGATATGAGGCTCTCCGGTGAGGCGACGCCCTTCCACGCGATATCGTACGCGGTCCCGTGGTCTACCGATGTCCTTATTATCGGGAGGCCGAGTGTCGCGTTTATACCGTCCTCGAAGTGGAGGAGCTTTAATGGCCCCAGCCCCTGGTCGTGGTACATGCAGACGACGCAGTCGAACTCCTTCTTTTTTACAGCCCTGTAAAAGACCGTATCCGGCGGGAGCGGCCCTATGGCGTTTATGCCTAATGCGCGCGCCTTCTTTATCGCCGGGACTATCGTCTTTTTCTCCTCATCCCCGAACATCCCGCCCTCCCCGGCGTGCGGGTTCAGCCCGGCTACGGCTATCCTCGGCTTCTTCAAGCCGAAGAACTTTTTGAAGGATGCGTCGGTTATCTTCAGGGTCTTAAGGACGGCCTGCCTTGTCACAAGCCTGGGCACGTCCCTGATGGATTCGTGGATGGTCACGAGTATGACCTTTAAATCCACCCCGCCGAGCATCATCGCGAAGTCTTTTGTGTTTGTGAGGTGCGCGATGAACTCGGTGTGTCCGGGAAATCCGAACCCCACCTTCTTCGCCGCCTCCTTGCTAATGGGGGCGGTGACTATAGCGTCCGCGCCCCAGTTCGAGGCCATCCGAACCGCCCCTTCTATATATGATATCATGGCCAGCCCCGAATCCCTTGTAGGTTTCCCGGGCTTCAAAGTCTTGAGGTCCAGGGCAGAGACGTTTATGACCTCGTCCTCTGACAGGGTTTTTAGGCCGAGCTTGCCTGCTATGTGGTTCAATACCCCCGCGTCCCCGAAGACGACGGGGCTCGCGATCTTACGCACCCGTTTGTCGCTGAGCGCCTTCAATATTATTTCCGGGCCGACCCCTACGGGGTCGCCCATGGTTATGGCGATAATAGGTTTTTTCATGGTGTTTTTCCCTGCCCTTAAATAAAAGCCCCCTCGCGCCACTGAGGCGTAAGGGGTTTTTTTCCGGAGTCCGTCAATTTTTACAGAAACAGTCTCTACCGGCTATAGCCTAATTTCAATATGAGCGTATTTTTTTACCTCTTCCAGCCAGAAGTCGAACCGCTCGTCCATCGTCTTTTTGAAGAGCTTGTCCTGTATCCGGCCCCTTACATCTTCGAGCGGCAGGGTGCCCGCGGGCCTCATCTCCACGAGCTCGATGAAGTACGCGCCCTCCTGGCCGACTATCGGCCCGGCTATGCCGCCGGCCTTTAATTTCGAAGCGGCCTCCGCGACGGGCTTATCCAGCTCGCCTGCCTTCATCCACCCCATCTCCCCGCCTTCAGCCGCGCCGAAGCCTTCGGAGTATTCCTTCGCGAGGGCACCGAACGGCTCGCCTTTCTTTATCCCGTCCTCCACGGCCTTGAGCCTCAATTTGTAAACGTCCTTCTCCGCCGAAGGTATGAATATCATGTTCAGCCTGTAGGAGGGCGGCGAGATGAACTCGTTCTGGTGCTGGCGCCAGTACGCCTCGATGTCCTCGGGGAGCACCATTATCTTCGAGCGTATCTCCTTGTTTATGAACTTCACCTGCCGTATCTGCTCCTTGAGTTGTTCCCTGTACTCCTTGTAAGTCAGGCCGCTCTGGGCGAGCGCGAGAAGGAGGCTCTCCTGCGTAAGGCCGTTCTGCCTCTTTACGTCCTCGACCGCGAGGTCTATCTCCCGCTCGCTTATGTCTATGCCTGCCCTGTCAGCGGCCTGCTTTACGAGCTTCTGCTCTATGAGCCCGTCGAGCATCTTCGATCGGAGCTCCTCTGACTTTTTACCGTCGTCCTTGTCGGCGAGACTCAGCTTTTCGGTAGCCATCGCGGCGGCGGCGTTCAATTCGGATAAGGTTATGATGCTGTCGTTTATTACCGCCACGACCCTGTCGACGACCTCGGCCTTCGCCGGCGCGCAAAACAAAGTCACGAAGAGGAGCGGCGCGAGCGCGATTTTAACGGTACGAAGGACCCCCCTCAAAGGAGCTCCTCCCTTATCTCTATCTTTGATATCTTTTTCTGTTCCCTTATCCATTCCGAAAACACCCTGTCGGCCTCGTCGGCCCTTATGCGTTCGATTATCCTCTTTTTTAAGGAGGGGAAGTCCTCTTTGATCGCCTTCCTCTTTTCCTCGACAAGGAAGATGTGGTAGCCGTAGTCGGTCTTCACGACCTGGCTTATCTCGCCGGGCTTGAGTCTAAAGACCACCGCCTCGAACTCTTTGGGCATTTCTCCCTTCGCGAAGAACCCGAGATCGCCGCCGCCCTTGTTCTCGGGGCCCAGCGAGACCTCCTCCGCGACGACGGCGAAGTTCGCGGTGTTGAGCCTCTTTCTTATCTTACTCGCCGCCTCGTACGAGCCTGCTACTATCATCCTGGCCCTCACCGTTTCGGGCCTGTAATAGTCCATTATATGGTCCTTGTAAAACCTGAGGGCGGCCTCGTCGGTGACCTTTGCGCCCGAGGTGACCCTCTCCATCATCTTCTGGATGAGGAGCTTCCTCCTTATCTCCTCTTTCCACTTGTCGATCGAGCCGTACCGCTCGCTTATAGCCTCTTTGAAAAGCTCATCGCCGTAATCTTTCCTCAAGACATCGGCCTCGGCGGAGAGCTCGGCCTCAGAGACCTTGAGCTTGAGCCTCCGGGCCTCGTATAGGACGAGCTCCTCTTCGACGAGCTCGTTTACGAGGTCTTTCTTGAGTTCCGTTATCTCCTCGGGCGCGTAATGCCTGTCCGAGGGGATGAGCCTCTTGAGCGCGTCCCTGTACTGGGTGTAAGTGATAACGGAGCCGTTTACCTTGACGACGTACAAAGCATCGTTATCCGTTGAGGCCAGGCACCCGGCGAGGAGGAGCGCGAAGGCCCCGATGCTCAAGCCCCGCGCGATACGATCAATATATTTCATCAATATATCTCCGCACTTGCAACGGCCGCTCAAGCCCGTTAAATATATCACCCCTTGAGAAACTCTTTCAATACATATCTCGCCTCTTCTATGGGCGAGGAGTCCTCTTTCATGTATACGATGAAGTGCCCGTCAGGGGTGAGCCTGTACCGTTTAGGCTCCTTTGAGGCCATCTTAAGGGCCTTTTCGACGAGGGCCTTTCCGTGCGGCGTGCCCGAGAGGTCCTGGAAGGCGAAGTATAGCCTCGTCCCTTTCTGTATGAGCTCTTTGGCGCGGACCTTCTTAAGGGGGAGCTTTAAAGACATTATCTGCATGAGGTTCTGTACGAGCGCCGGGACCTCGCCGTAGCGGTCTGTCATCTCCTCCTCTATGGCGGTTATGTCGTACTCGGACTGAACCGAGGCGAGCCGTTTGTAGAAGGAGAGCCTCTGTCTCGCGTCCGGCATGTACTCCTCGGGGATGTACTGCGATACCTTGAGGTTTATCTCAGGCTCGACCTCCTCGACGATCTCCTCGCCCTTCAGCTCCCTTACCGCCTCTTCAAGCAACTGCGTGTACATTTCAAACCCGACCTCGGCGATCCTCCCCGACTGGGCCGTGCCTAAAAGCTCACCCGCGCCGCGTATTTCAAGGTCGTACGTGGCGATCTTGAAGCCGGAGCCCGGCTCGCACAATTCCTGTATGACCTCTATGCGTTTGCGCGCGTCGTCGGTAAGCTCGTTTATCGAAGGGCAGATGAAGTAGGCGTAGGCCCTGTGCTTGGACCTGCCCACGCGCCCCCTTAACTGATAGAGCTCGGCGAGCCCGAACCTGTCCGCCCTGTTTATGATGATGGTGTTCGCTGACGGGATGTCGAGGCCGGACTCGATTATGGCCGTAGATAACAATATGTCGTACTCCCTGTTTATGAACCCGAGCATCTTCTTCTCGAGTTCGCCTTCCTTCATCTGGCCGTGGGCCACGGCGACCTTCGCCTCGGGCACGGCCTCTCTCAGGAACTCCTCTATCTTTGCTATCGACTGTATCCTGTTATGGACAAAGAATACCTGGCCGCCGCGGTTCAATTCCCTCTCTATCGCTTCCCTTATCGCCTCCTCGTCGAACCGGACGACATTCGTCCTTATGGCGAGCCTGTCTTCCGGAGGCGTATTTATTATACTCAACTCCCTGATCGAAGCCAGTGACATATGTAGGGTCCGGGGGATGGGGGTGGCGGTCAGCGTCATGCAATCGACCTTTTTCCGGAGGGCCTTGAGCCTTTCCTTGTGGGCGACCCCGAAC
>JACREV010000110.1 GCA_016218095.1 Deltaproteobacteria bacterium
ATGCTCCTGTATAACGGCCTTGACCTGGAGATAGGGTATCTCCCCCTTATCATAAAATCGTCCAGGAATTCGAGGATACAACCGGGACAGAAGGGGAATCTCGACTGCTCGCGATATGTGAATGCGATCGAAAAGCCTCTTTCCGAAATAGACAGGAGCATGGGGGACGTCCACCCTTACGGGAACCCCCATTACCATCTGTCTCCGGAGAACGTCCTCAAAGTCGCCGAAGGGGTGACGGAGGCCCTTTCGGAAATAGACGGGCGTAACGCCGGGTTCTACAGGGGCAATCTGGCCTCATTTAAAGAGAGGCTTATTGAAAGGCAAAAACAGTGGAACGGCGCTCTTAAGGGGAAAAGGTTTATCGCCTTCCATAGGTACTTTGAGTACCTCGCGAAAGATCTCGGGTTCCGGATAGAGGGCTATGTCGAATCCAAGCCCGGTATACCGCCCTCTTCGGGCCATATCGCGGGCCTTATCGAAAACATCAGCAAGACAAAGCCGGATGGGATACTCACAACCGCCTTTTACGGGAAAAAGGAAGTGGAATTCCTGTCCGGGAAGACAGGCGTAAAAGGCATAGTAGTCCCCCACGAGGTGGGGAGCCAGGACGATATCAAAGACTGGTTTACGCTCATGGACAGGGTAATAAAATCTCTTAAATAAAAGGATGGCGGATGGAGGCCCTTAATCTACTCATATACCCGTTTCTTGCCTGCGTGCTGCTTATACTTGTACATGCCTATTTCGGGGTACATATCCTTGAGCGCGGCATCATATTCGTCGACCTTTCCCTTGCCCAGTTCATAGGGCTCGGGATAGCCATTTCATTCCTGGCAGGCGACGGTCCAAGAGACAGGTATATCCTCGCTTTTGTATTCGCGGCATTGGGGGCCTCCATCCTCGCCCTGTCGAGGCATATATCAAAGTTTGTAAACATCGAGGCGTTCATCGGGGTCCTTTATATATTTTCCCTTGCCGCGAGCATACTCATACTTGACCGGACGCCGCACGGTCTTGAGGAGTTCAAGGCCATCCTGAACGGCAATATCCTCTGGGTCACCCCGAGCGAGGTGTTTACTACCTTTGTCATATATTCCGTCATAGGCGCCGTCCATTTTATCTTCAGAAAGAGGTTCTTTTCACTTTCGTACGAGGGGCAGGGGAATACGCTTTGGGAGTTCATCTTCTTTCTGACCTTCGCCATAGTGCTTGTAAAGTCCGTTCAGATGGCCGGGATATTACAGGTATTTTCGTTCCTTGTCATACCCGGCCTGATAGGAAGGCTTTATACAAAAAGGGTCGGCATGGTGCTCGCCATCGGTTTGCTCATAGGTCTCTTCGCGAGCCTCTTTGGGATTGTAGCTTCTTACAGGCTCGACCTTCCGACAGCCCCGCTCATAGTCGCTTCCTTGAGCCTTACCTTCCTGATACTTTTGTCCCTCAAAAGCTTGACGGCAAAAAGATTATCAAAATCTTGACTTTCCTCCCCCGTATGGTTAGCATGATTTCAATACACCGGACGGGGCAGGACCAATGCGGATAGCGATAATAGGCGGCACATTCAACCCCATACACTACGGGCACCTGCGTATAGCAGAGGAGGCGAGAGAGGCGCTCTCGCTCGACAAGGTCGTCTTCATCCCCGCCAACATAGCCCCGCACAAGACCGAGTCCTCGGCCCCGCCTGAAGCCAGGGTCGAGATGATAAGGTTGTCGATCGCCGGGAACCCGTCATTCGAACTCTCGGATATCGAGATAAAAAGGGGAGGGCGGTCATTTACCATAGACACCCTCCGTTCACTCAAGGAAAAGGACAGATCGCTCGATATAAGCCTTATAATCGGCAACGACTCGTTCAACGACATCACGACCTGGTGCGAGTTTGAGGCGATCTTCGCGCTCGCAAGCTTCATCGTAGTCGAGAGGCCCGGCTATCCGGTCAAAAAGCCCGGGGAGGTCCTCCCGGTTGAATTGGCCAGGAAGTTCTGGTATGATGCGGGTAAAGCAATGTTCCTCAATTCCTTTGGAACAACCCTTACTTACCTTTCCACGACGCTTATGGACATCGCCTCGTCGGACGTAAGGGAGAAGGTCAGGGAAGGCGCGTCGGTGAGGTACTTGTTGCCCGACCCGGTAATAGAATACATTCAAAAGACGGGCCTGTACAGATAACGCCCCACAAGGAGAAAGAAACTGGATCCCAGGAAGAAGGCGCTCGAAATTGCGAAGTACGCCCTTGAGAAGCAGGCGGAAAAGGTCGTAATCCTAAATATCAAAAAGCTCTCGTCGGTCTCCGATTATCTGCTCGTATGCAGCGCCGGGTCCGAAAGGCAGGTCCAGGCCATAGCCGACGCGATGGAAGAGGGGCTCAGGAAAGACGGCGAACGCCCGCTCGGCAGGGAAGGGGTCACTGAAGGCAGGTGGGCGCTCATCGACTTCAACGACGTCGTAGCCCACGTATTTTTAGAGCCGGTCAGGGTATTCTACGACCTCGAGGGCCTCTGGGCAGAGGCGACGGTCACCGAGGTCAAGGACAAGCCGAGGCTGAAGACCGGGAAGACCGCCGCGCCGAAGCCAAAGGCCGCCAAGGCAGCCAAGCCCGTAAAGCCCGCCAAGCAGAGGACGCCGAGGAAGAAAAAGGGAGAGGAGTAGCCCTCTCCATTGAAGATTACCTTTCTCGCAGTCGGCCCCATAAAGAAGCCATACGCGAAGGACGGGGTCGACGAATACCTTAAGCGTATAGGTAATTACGCGCAGGTCGAGACGATCGACATAAAAGAGGAGAAGTATTCCCTAAAGACCCCGCGCGCCGAGGTCTTGAAGCGCGAGGGAGAGCGGATACTCGCGAAGGTGAAGCCCTCGGACTTCCTGATAGTCCTCTCTGAGGCGGGGGCGGGCTTCGGCTCGGAGGCCTTCTCGATAAAGATAGGCGGGATTATCGGAGGCAGGGCAGGGAAGAAAGGGATAGCGTTCGTCATCGGAGGCCCTTACGGGCTCTCTAAAGATGTCGTAGAGGCGGCCGACCTCGTCTTGTCGCTCTCGAAGATGACGCTCCCGCACGATCTGGCGAGGCTCGTCCTCGCTGAGCAGGTATACAGGGCGTTTACGATTTTAAGGGGCGAGCCGTACTCCCATTAGCAGGCATTTAAATAAGTCCATCTGCTTAGGATATTCAAATGTACACTAAGATACTCCTCGTAGTAGTCATAATAATCTTAAGCGCGTTCTTCTTCCTCCACACGCAGAACCCGGGGACAGTGACCTTCGTCGTGACCGCCGAGCACACCTACGTGGTCCCGGCCACCATGTTGCTCTTCGCGGGTTTCCTCTCCGGCGTCGTGCTCGCGGTACTCAACTCGTTGCTCGTAGACGCGAAGAGGGCGATAACCGAGATGAGCGCCCGGAGGGACAAGAAGATCACGCTCCAGGCCGAGGAGAACTTCAGGAAGGGCAACGAGTTGCTCGTAAAGGGCGATACCTCCGGCGCAAGGGATTCCATTGAGAAGGCGTTGAAGGCAAAGCCCGCGGACACGGGCATGACCATAGCGCTTGCCGAGACATACTCTCGGGAGAGGAGGCCCAAGGAGGCGCTCTCGATACTCGAGAACGGCCTGGCGGCAAACCCGTCTTCAATAGGCATGCTCATGGCCATAGCCAAGTGCGCGAACGAATCCGATGATGCGTTCAGGGCCTCGCGCGCGTACGAGGACGTCATCAAGATAGACCCCAGGAACCCGTATGCGCTCAAAAGGCTCCGCGACATCAGGGTATCGGAGAAAAGATGGAATGAGGCGGCCTCGCTCCAGAAGACCGTAGCGGACTCCGAAGGCGACGAAGGGAAGGCGAGGGAGAAGAGGCTCCTTGCGGGGCTCCTCTTTGAGGCGGCGGAACAGTGCGCGGCAGAGGGCAAGCTGAGCGACGCGGTCTCAAGCGTCAAGGACGTGCTCAAGGCCGACGACTCCTTCATGCCGGCGCACATGCTCCTCGGCGACATACTCTGGAGGCAGGGAAACCCAGGAGGCGCGATAAAGGTCTGGGAAAAGGCGTACGCGAAGTACCCGAACTCCGAGCCGCTCTTACTCAAGCTAGAGGATATATACATAAAGGAATCCGCGCCCGACATGATACTCGAGAAATACAAGCGCGAGATCATGGCGAGGCCGAACGAGGCCAATTTAAGATTGCTCTTGTCGAGGCTTTACTTGAGGCTCGAGATGGTCGACAACGCCATCGAGGAGCTCGAGAGGCTCCACCTCGAGGGCGAGGACTCCTACTACCCGCAGGTCCTCCTCGGCGAGGCCTCGCTCCGGAGAAAGCAGAACGGGAGGGCCGCGCACCTCTTCCACATGGCGCTTGGGTTGGATAAGGAGTTCCTGCCGCCTTTCACGTGCGCGAGCTGCTCTTTTGAGGCGAAGTCATGGGCCGCGAGATGC
>JACREV010000102.1 GCA_016218095.1 Deltaproteobacteria bacterium
ATGTATTTGTCACAGCCTGCGACATGCCCTTTCTGGACATGGCGGTCGTCAGGAAAGTCGCAAGCTCGATCGACGGCCATGACGCCGTGGTCCCCTTCCTGGGCAAGAGGCTCCACCCCATGCACGCCGTCTACTCGAAAAGGTGCTTGAAGACGATCGAGGCGATGATAAAGGAAGGGAACCTGCGCATAACCGAGCTATTTGACAGGATAAAGACACAGCGCCTGACAGAAGAATTCTTCCGTGGCATGGACGCCGTAAGGTCGGTTGAGAACGTAAACACCAAAGAGGAGCTCGAAAGGCTATTGGGCTTGATACGATGAAAAGACCGGATATCGGAAAGCTTAAGGACCTCATGGCGAGGCTCCGGGGGGACGGAGGATGCCCCTGGGACAGGGAGCAGACGCTTCCTTCCCTCGTACCCTTCATTATAGAGGAGGCCTACGAGGTAATCTCGGCGATAGACTCCAAAGACCCGGTGCATATCAAGGAAGAGCTCGGCGACCTCCTCTTCCAGATAATATTCTCCGCCCGCATAATGGAGGAGGCAGGGAGCTTCGACCTTAGCGACGTGATAGATACTTCGCACGAGAAGATGGTCAGGCGCCACCCCCATGTATTCGGGGAGGCGAAGGCCGAGACATCCGAAGAGGTCTTGAAGCACTGGGCTGAGATAAAAAAAGAGGAAAAAAAGGCCGCCAAGCCCGAGGGCTATCTTTCCGGCATACCCGAGAAGATGCCGGCGTTGCTACGCGCCCACAAAATCAGCCAGAAGGCGGCGAAGGTCGGCTTTGACTGGAAGGACGTCGAAGAGGTCTTCGTAAAGCTCGAGGAAGAGCTTAACGAGTTCAAGGCTGAGGTTCGGAAACGCGACGCCGATGGCATGGAAGAGGAGCTCGGCGACCTCTTGTTCACCATCGTGAACGTCAGCAGGTTCCTTGAGGTCAACCCCGAGGACGCTCTAAGGAAGACGATCGGCAAGTTCATAAACCGCTTCCACCATATCGAGAGTACGATTATGGACAAGGGCCTCGACCTTTCGGCCGTTGACCTCGAAGAGATGGAGCGCCTCTGGCAGGAGGCGAAGGCCCTGGAAAAAAAGTGAAGCTTAACGTGCCCTTGTAGAGATGTCCCCATTTTCTGTGGATAACTTGTTGACAACTACCCGGATGCAAAATTCGCTTGAACAGTATAGTACGGCGATTCCGCTTATTGCCTAATTTTTAATCAGTAGTTTCCCCTTCAAAAACAACTACTTCTGCCGTTTGCAGGGCCTTTTCATTTGGGCGGTTTTTTAACGCCCTTTCTTCAAAATCCCCTTTAAAAACGTCATTTCAGGTGTGGAGAGGGCCCTCGCCGCGCCGATGTACACTACAAGACCTATCACCAGACAGAACGAGAGGAGGACCGCCTTCATCATCACACCCATGAGATCGAAGTCAGCTTTAAAGATGATGAGGTAGATCGCCCCGCCCATTATTAGCGACGCGACAGACGATTTAAGGGCAGAGGTGAAGATGAGCCTGCCTCCGAACCTCCCGAACCTCTTCTTGAGCACGAGAAGGAGCGCGACCATGTTTACGGCGGAAGAAAGGGAGGTCGCAAGCGCAAGCCCCGCGTGTCCCATTGGGCCGACGAGGATGAAGCAGAAGACGGCGTTCGCGATAAAGGCGAAGAAGGCTATCCAGACCGGGGTCGCCGTGTCCTTGACCGAATAGAAGACTGAAGTGAGTATCCTTGAGGTCGATACCGGCACGAGACCGAGCGCATAGTAATAGAGGGCGACGGCTGTGCCTGCGGACGCCTCCGCGCCGAACTCCCCTCGCCTGAACAGGACCTCGGTTATCGGATAGCTGAGGACAAAGAGCCCGACTGTCGCCGGGATGGTGACGAAGTTTACTATCCTGAGCGCGAATGAAAGGGACGACCTGAACCCCTCCCAGTCCTTTTTGGCCACATGCTCGGATAAGCTCGGCAGGGCCGCGGTCGAGACCGCCACGCCGAATACCCCGAGAGGCAGTTCCATCAGCCTTCCGGCGTAGTAGAGGTAAGAAACACTCCCTTCGGCGAGGTGGGATGAGAACCACAATATCACGAAGTTATTGAGCTGGTAGACCCCCATGCCGAAGGCCGCCGGGCCCATGAGTATGAAAATCTTCTTTATCGCCTCGTCCCTGAAATGGAACCGGGGCCTGGGCGACATCCCGTACTTCTTGAGGTACGGGACCTGGAGGAACATCTGGAGAAATCCTCCGAGGAGCACCCCTATGGCGAGCGCGTAGACCGGGGTATCCAGAAATGGCGCTACCGCGAATATGCAGAGGATTATGGCGATATTAAAGAATACCGGGGCGATAGCCGGGGCCGCAAAGTGCCTGTACGAGTTAAGGACCCCCATTGCTATGGCCATGAGCCCGATAAAGACCATGTACGGGAACATGAGACGCGTAAGGTCCACGGTTATCGAGAACTTGAGCGCGTCCGTAGCGAACCCCGGCGACATGAGGAGGACTATCTCGCGGGAGAATATTACTCCAAGGAGGGTTAGTATGATGAGGATAATAGCGAAGAGCGTAAAGACGCTCGAGACGAGGTCGCGCGTCGACTCCTTAGACCTCTCCCCCATCTCCTCGGTGAATATCGGGATAAAGGTGGAAGTAAGCGCGCCCTCGCCGACGAGCCTCCGTAGCAGGTTCGATATCCTGAAGGCCATGAAGAAGGCGTCGGCGTAGAGCCCCGCGCCGAAGGCGTAGGCGACCGCCGCGTCCCTTATGTAGCCGAGTATCCGGCTCAATACGGTCGCCCCGCCGACGATGGACGCCGCCCCGGTTATCTTTCTCTCGTGGGATTGGGTCATTTAAAGTCCAAAAAGCCTTGACAAAGCCCCTAAAAAGGCATATTATCTTTTTTTCATCAGAGGCCCCGTCCCCAACTCCCCATTCAACCGGGCCTTTAACAAGAGAGATTAACAAATTTGATTTTCAAAAGGTAGCGGAAAGTTGGGCCGGGGGAATGGGATTAAAACGATTTTGTTTGAGGGCTAACTTAGGACTTATTTTAAGGTACAATTTTTAAACAATACGGAGGAAGAAGAAGTTGGCAAACCACCAGTCAGCAATAAAGAGGCACAAGCAGAGCGAAAATCGGAGGCTCCGTAACGTAGCCACGAAGTCTAACCTTAGGACCGCAGTTAAGAAGGTCACCGACGCCGTAACCGCCGGGAACGCGGAAGAAGCGGCAAAGTCCCTTAAGACCGCGGTCTCCACGCTCGACAGCGCGGTATCGAAAAAGGTCCTTCACAGGAACAACGCGTCCCGGAAGGTCGCAAGGCTCACAAAGGCCGTAAGCTCGATAAAGGCGAAGTAGCCCGTCTTAAGGCCTACTACATAGCTACTACCTACAAAACCTCCCGCACCTGGCGTGCGCGGAGGTTTTTTTTGAGCCTACCCGCACAACTCCATAATCAACCTCGGCAAAATCACCGGCTCTGGCACGCGGTTGGATTTAAGGTCGGCGTCCGCCTTCAGGAGCTTCTCTATCGCTACCTTAAGCTCCCTCTCCGAGAACTTCCTCGACCTTCTTAAGTACCCGTCGGCGTACTTGGGGAAGAGGCCCAGAAGCGACGGCAATTTATCAGGCGGCGTGCCTTTTTTGAGGAGCGCCTTGATCTTAAGGAGCGTCCTTATCTGCCTTGCAATCGACCCGAGGACCTTTAGCGGCTCTTCATCCGAGATTTTTTCATAGATATAGAGCGCCTTCTTCAAATCCTTCGCGCCTATGGCGTCGGAGAGACCGAATATCGACTCCTCGCGGCAGTCCAGCCCCGCGTCCTCGACGTCCTTCTCCTCTATAACAGCCTTCTCCCACGCGTAAAGGACTATCTTTTGAAGCTCCGAGTGTATGTCCCGGAGCTTGCCGCCGCCGAGCTCGACGAGCTTCCTTACCGCGCCGTCAGAGATCGTCTTCCCCTCTTTTTTTACGTTTTTCCGAACCCACGCGAACAGCTCTTCGTCAGAGGGCCTCTCGCAGGCCTTCAGATACCCGCCTTCGACAAGGGCCTTGGCAAAGGCAGATGTCCTGTTGAGCTTCGCGTCCATCGAGACGAATACGAGGCAGGTCGAAGGGGACGGCCTTTTGACGTACGGGATTAGGGCCTCGGTATGCTTGTCCTTGAAGTTCTCCGCGCCCTTTACGACGACGAGACGCCATTCCGCAAAGGCGGGCATGGTAGAGGCCGCGGCTACTATGTCGGACGGGTCGGCCTTTGCATCGAACGAATGGTAGTTCATCGAGGCGAACCCGCCCTTCAGGGCCTCTGCCTTTATCGCGGAGAGCGTCTCTTCGATAAGGTAGTCGTCGCTTCCGTATATGTAGAAGACGGGTTTGAGCGTCATTTGAGAGACCAATCCCTTATTGTGCTGTCATTGCGAGCAAAGCGAAGCAATCTCATCATTTCATACAACTTAACAAAAAATAAGATTGCTTCGTCGCCTTGCTCCTCGCAATGACAATGGCGCCGATTGTATCCCCTTCCTAAAGGGCGACTATGGGGGATTATACTATAATCTCCCCTCGCCCCTCTTTAGGAAAGAGGGGGATTCGCGATTTAACCCCTCCCCTTAACAAGGGGAGGTTGAGAGGGGTGTTTTGAAAGTAAGACGACCTCCCCTTGCCCCTCCTTGGTAAGGAGGGGAGTCAAAAAACATCCCCCTTTTCTAAAGGGGGACTGAGGGGGATTATATATAAAAAGCAGTCCTCAGAAATTCTCCAGCAACCGCTCCTTCACAATCCTCGCCGTGTCCCTGGCGAGCTTTCTAAGCGCCGCCTCTTCGGCCTCCTTCGTGGCTGTTACATCCGAGGTGTTCACCACGAAGTCCTCGTAGTCGGAGATATTCTCATCCTTCCAGATGACCGCTCCATTTTTCAGAAGCGTGACAGAGAGGACGACTGATAGCCTGTACTCCTGGTTTACGTCGCTCTTCGAATAAGAGACCGCGGTCAGGTTGTACGACCTTATGACACCCTGCATCGTCCCATCGCCGTCGCCTCCGACCTTTACGGTCGTGACCATCTCCTCGACAAAGGCGTTAGTAAGGATCGCCTCGATGTTTGCCTTGTGGGTAGCGTTCGCGAATACCGGGATATCGAGCGAGGCCAGGTCGCCGGGCATCTTGCCGCCCTTCCCGGCTATGTGATAGCCGCACCCAACGAGCGCCAATAGAAAAATTATAATGAAGGTCTTCTTCAAGCTCACGCCACCACGATGTTCACTATCTTGTTAGGCACATAGACGAACTTCTTTATCTCTTTGCCGGTGATCCACCCCACGGCCTTCTCGTCCTTCATTACCGTCTCGCGGACGACCTCTTCGGACGAGTCAACCGGGACATTCACCTTCGACCTCACCTTGCCGTTTATCTGTATGACCACAGTCGCCTCTGCCATGACGAGCGCGGAGGCGTCTACCGAAGGCCACTCCGTCCTGTAGACCGGGGTGTTGTGCCCGAGCTTCGACCAGAGCTCTTCAGAGATGTGCGGCGCAAAAGGCGCGATCAAGAGTACGACGGACTCGACCGCTTCCCTGAATGCCCGCGCCTCCGTTGAATCTCTCCCCTTGCCTTCGAGCGAGGGCCTGAATTGATACAGGAGGTTCACGAGCTCCATGACAGCGCTTATGGCGGTATTGAAGTGGAACCGCTCCTCGATATCGCGCGTGACCCTGTCTATGGTCCTGTGCGTAGCCGAGTGGACCTCCTTTGCCGGGCCATCTGAGACGCCCTTCAAAGGCTCGACACCTTCGAGGACTTCCATATTTTCGACTACGAGCCTCCATACCCTCCCCAGGAACCTGTACGCGCCCTCGACCCCGTCCTCGCTCCAGTCGAGGTCTTTTTCCGGGGGCGCGGCAAATAGGGAGAAAAGACGCGTCGTGTCGGCCCCGTACCTCTCTATTATCCGGTCCGGGTCGATGACGTTCTTCTTCGACTTTGACATCTTCTCGACTGAGCCGACCTCGACGGCCTTTCCGCAATGGACGCACCTGCCGTCCTTCGCCTCCTCCGGGTAAAGATACCCGTGCTCGGTACACTTCAATATCTCCTTGCAGACCATGCCCTGCGTAAGGAGGTTGGTGAAGGGCTCATCCGCCTTGTGGAGCCCTAAGTCCCGGAGCGCCTTTGTGAAGAACCGCGCGTAGAGGAGGTGCAATACCGCGTGCTCGATCCCGCCTATGTACTGGTCTACCGGCATCCAGTACCCGGCCTCGTCCTTCCTGAACGGCAGGTCTTTCTCCTTAGGCGATATGTACCGGAGGAAATACCACGACGAGTCGACGAATGTGTCCATGGTGTCGGTCTCCCTCCGCGCAATTTCAGAGCACTTCGGGCACAACACATCCGTAAACGACGGCAGATCAAGCGGAGATAATCCCTTGCCTGTGAGCTTGACATCTTCGGGTAAAATCACCGGGAGCTCTTCGTAAGGCACCGGGACCGTCCCGCATTTTTCGCAATAGATGACCGGTATGGGGCAACCCCAGTACCTCTGTCTCGATATCCCCCAGTCCCTGAGCTTATAGTTTATCGAGCGCTTGCCAGCCCTCTTTTCCTCGATGAGGTCTATGATCCCATCCATCGCGCCGGTGTTGGGCGCGCCGTCGAACGGCCCGGAAGCGACCATGATGCCGTCATCGACATAGGCCTCAGTCATCGCGGACGCTTCAAGCGCCTTGCCCGGCGGGTTTATGACGACCTTTATCGGCAGCCCGTAGACCCTGGCGAACTCGAAGTCCCTCTGGTCGTGCGCGGGCACAGCCATGACCGCGCCCGTGCCGTACTCCATTAGGACAAAGTTGGCTACATAGACCGGGACCCTGTCCCCGGTGAGCGGGTTTACGCAGTACGCGCCGGTGAATACGCCCTCTTTCTTTATCTCTTCCATGTCTCTCGGCTTTCCTTCGGCCTTTACGCGCTTTACGAACGCGTCCACCTCGGACTTTCTCTCGGGCGTTGTTATGCGCCCTATAGCCGGGTGGACTGCGGCGATGGACATGAAGGTCACGCCGTAGAGGGTGTCCGGCCGCGTCGTGAATATCTTGATCGATTCGTCCTTGCCGTCGATCTTAAAGTCCACCTCCGCGCCGACGGACTTGCCTATCCAGTTCCTCTGCATCACAAGGACGCGCTCGGGCCAGCCCGGAAGCTTGTAGGTAAAGTCAAGCAACTCTTCGGCGTAATGGGTGATTTTAAGGAACCACTGCTCGAGGTCCTTCATCTCGACGGTTGAATCGCACCGCCAGCAGAGGCCGTCCTCGACCTGCTCGTTCGCAAGGACCGTCGCGCACCCGGGGCACCAGTTTACGGTCGACCGCTTCTTGTACGCCAACCCCGACTCATAGAGCTTAAGGAATATCCACTGGTTCCATCTGTAATACTCGGGCGTGCAGGTGGCGACCTCTCTTGACCAATCGTAGCTGAAACCCATGCGCTTCAACTGCGTCCGCATGTTGTCGATATTCGAATAGGTCCACTTCGCCGGGTGGGTGCCGTGCTGTATCGCCGCGTTCTCGGCAGGCAGACCGAACGAATCCCACCCCATCGGATGAAGGACGTTCTTGCCCCTCATCATGAGGAAACGCGCCAGCACGTCTCCGATGGAATAGTTCCTGACGTGCCCCATGTGAATCTTGCCCGAGGGGTACGGGAACATCTCGAGGACGTAGAACTTCTCTTTTGAGCGGTCTTCGGAGGTCGAAAAGGCGCGGTCTGCCTCCCACGCCGCCTGCCAGCGTTCTTCGATGGGTCTGTGCTCGTATCTCTCGGCCATATGGACTGGAATATCCTTTGCGGTCGTTATTTGCCAATGGGATTTTCTATCACATAAGCATAGCATTTTTCAAATGGAAAGGGGGGAGGAAATAGGGCTGACGCCCGGTCTATTCGGCAAACAATATCAATAGGCGGCTTGTGTTTTCTGAGAATGCCACGGGCGGGTTCAGGTTTGCAACCTGAACCCTATAATTCGTAACTCGATATGCGCTCGTCTGGCTTATTCGAACACTATGACTGAAGCCTTTTTGCGCGCTCCGCGCGCTTTCGGCGATGGCTCCAAGCGCTTTCTTCCTCCCCGTCCCGCTCGCGCGCCCCTTAGAGCGCTCCGCGTCTAATCTCCCTCGGCGCGCTCGCCTCAGCCTCCCTTAGGCGCTCTCCGCCATGCGCCCTTGTGTTGGTAAAACAGAACGAAAAATCTTTCTTGTTTTTCAAAACTCCCCAGGCATGGGGTGAGCGACCTTAAGGGAGGAAGTGACGCGCGAGCCTGGGGGAGGATAGACGCGAAGCGCTCAGGGGGGGCGAGCGCGTGGGAGGGCGAGGGCGAAGGGAGCGAAGCCCCATGCAGAAAAAAAGCCCGGCAGGGCGCAAAGGGCTTTTGGCGGAAAATTGGAATTGCCCATACAAACGCATATCTGATTACAAAAAGGTTCCGATTACAAACCTGAACCCCGCAAAAAAATATAAGCCTACGCAGTCCCCCCTTCCTTTTCCCCTCCCCTTTTGTTATATTTTTTCACGGAGGCAAAATGAAAAAAATACTTGTCATATTATTATTGGCCTTTGTCTTCGCCGGGTGCGATAAAGGCGGTGACGAGAAGGCTTCGCCCTACAGGCAGGAGCTCAAGCCGGGCTCCCCCTCGGTCGATTTTCTCTACAAGGACATGGACGGGAAGCCCTTCAGGCTCTCTGAGGAGAAGGGCAAGGTCGTCATCCTCTACTTCTGGAGGATGAAGTGCGAGGAGTGCAAGGACGAGATGAAGTCGCTCGAATCTCTCTACAGGAAATACAAAGACCGCGGCATAAAAGTCGTAGCCGTCGGCGCCGATACCATGCACAGCGCGCCCATAAACGATGTCATTGAATTTTTAGGCACAAGCGGCGTAACATTCAGAAACCTCCGGGACGACCAGGGTTTCGTATCAGAGGCGTACAATGTGCTGAAGGCGCCTGAGGCCTTCGTCATCGACAGGAACGGCACGATCGCCGCCATCATGACGACAAAGACCGACTGGACTTC